>JAGRCC010000176.1 GCA_020433785.1 Anaerolineae bacterium | reverse complement strand
TTTTCTCCCGGACAAGTGACAAGGTATATCAGGGATTATAGTCCGAAATAGGCCTCACGAAAAATAACAAGGTTAGCCCTTGTCCGGCCAAACAGCAGACCGCGTACACCGTAAGAAATCTGTAAGGAATCTTGACCATACTGGAAACGGTGGCGGGTCTGAGAATAGGTGACAATTGCTTAAAAACTGGTTACCATCTGATCATGTACGCCATTTAATCCGGGCAAGCCAAAATTAGAAATTAGAAAACAGAGGAGATTTTGATGTTATTCACCCAAAACATGACATATCGCATGAGTCGCTTGAGTTTACTGTTGGCGCTGCTACTGACCGCCTTAATCATTGCCGCTTGCGGAGGGGCTGCCCCGGCTGCCGCACCCGAACAGCCGGCCCCCGCCGAAGAGGTGATGCCGCAACAGGAGACCCAAAGTGACAAAGCGATGGCCGATCAAGAGGCGATGGCCGACGAAACAATGGCTGATAAGGACACGATGGCTGACGAAGCGATGGCCGATGACGCCATGGCCGATGAGTCGATGGCGGACGACGCGATGACGGATGAAGAAGCAATGGCCGGCGAACCGGCGAGCGACACCATGACCGATCAGGCAGCGATGGCTGACGAAGCCGCCGGCGACGAAGCGATGAGCGACGAGGCTATGACCGATAGCGAATCGGTCGATTTGCCGGCCTGGTACAACGTCGAACTGACCAACGTCAATAGTGGCGAAACATTTAAGATCGCCGATTTTCAGAATAAAGTGGTGCTGGTCGAAACGATGGCGGTTTGGTGCACCAACTGCCTGCGCCAGCAGCGTGAAGTGCTGTCGCTCCACAGCCAGTTGGGCGACCAGCCTGGTTTGGTCAGCGTCGCCATCGATATCGACCCCAACGAGGATAACGCCATCCTCAAAGCCCACACCGACAAAAACGGCTTCGATTGGGTCTACGCCGTCGCGCCGGGCGAGGTAGCCGCCGAGATCGGCCAACTGTACGGCGGCCAATTTCTCAACCCACCGGCCACCCCGATGCTGATCATCGACCGCCAGGGGCAGGCGCACCCGCTGGAATTCGGCCCTAAATCGGCCCAATCGCTACAAGAGGCGCTGGCTCCGTTTTTAAGCGAGGAAGGCTAGGCATGGGCTTTGATGCCATTTTTACCTCTATCTCCCTCGGTTTGCTGGCCACGACCAGCCCCTGCGTCTTGCCGCTCTACCCCGGTTATCTGGCTTATCTCAGCGGCGGGCAGGCCGCGCTGGACAATCGCCAGTACGGGCGGTACTTTTTAGGCTTCTTTGTGCTGGCCGGCGTGCTGGCGATGATGTTGGGCCTGGGGCTGATCATCGCCTTGCTGTCGCTGTCGATCGGGCGGGCGTTATCAATCCTTATTCCACTGGCCGATCTGCTGATCATCAGTCTGGGGGTCATGCTGCTGCTCAACTACAATCCGTTCAAGCAACTACCGCAGATGCAGGTCCCCGGTCTATCGAATCCGTACCTGAATGCCTTCACTTACGGCCTGCTCTATGGCCCGATCGCTCTGCCCTGTTCCGGGCCGCTAGTGGTTGGCATCTTCGCCTATTCGCTGTCGGCCGGGCAGGCCTTGAGCCAGCTATCGATTTTCCTGTGGTTTGGCGTTGGGTTTGGGCTGCCTCTGCTGGCGCTCTCTTTTCTATCGGGCGCGTCGCAGCGCTGGATTACCCGCCAGTTTGCCGTTCACGCCCGTATTGTGAACCTTATCGGCGGCCTGCTGTTGGTCGGTATTGGCCTGTATGATCTCTGGGCCAACTGGGAGGTGATTGCGTTGTTTTGGGGATGAGGCAAAGAATCAATGGCAAACTGGGTCAGGTAGCGGTCTAATGCGATTTATAACGTATATAGGCGAATATTTCGTCTCAAAGACAAAACGCTCTTTTGACCAACGCTATTGCTCCGGTTACAATGATTAACTATAATGGCGAAGCTAAAAGAGGTGGTCTATGGCAATCACAAAGTTCACAGAGGAGAATTCACCTCAATCGGGTGAGGCATTAAAACAATATCTACATGAAAAACTGCTTAATGTCTCGCCGTTAGATGACTATTTTCAGGTTGTCAAAGACTTAACGCAATTTGAACTGCGGTATAATCTTGACTCTAAAGATTTCTATACGCGTTTTCAACAGGGTGCGCTAGGGGATGATATTGACTTTATGCGCTGGGCCACTAAGTATGAAATCCATCAACAAATGAAAGCTGAGATGGAAGATTTGTTCAGGTTATTGGATCAATATCCATTGCCAGTAACGGCTTAATGACTCGATTGCATCGTTATTTGGCCCGGCTTCATGACACCATCTTATCGCGCCAGGAAATTGTCATCGAATCGATAGAACTATTTGACCGCTCAGATAAAGCTGGACAGATCAGTGAATTTTATGCCCGATTACGCTTCTATGATGGCTCAATATTACAGGTGGTAGAAAAGCTAACGATTGAACGGTATGTGATTATTAAATCTCGCTATGCGTATCATTATCAACAAGCGAATGGAGATACCCTCTTTCGTTACGACAATGCGCCTCACTATCCTGAAATTGAAACACACCCTCACCATAACCATATTGGCGATCTAGTAGTTGCTGCACAACCGCCAGATATAACTGAAGTTCTCCGTGAAATTGATGACCTTCTGTATCCTTCAACTGATTAATTGTCTTAGATACACCGTATAAGTCAAGGGAACCTAACAGAATAGCAATTGACTGTACCCTCTTTTTGCCGCGAGGAGGGAGGCTTTTAAGAGCATGGGCCTTTTTACCCCCGACTGATTTTTAGCAAACTCACCCGCTTGGT
>JAGRCC010000015.1 GCA_020433785.1 Anaerolineae bacterium | reverse complement strand
ACCACATCGACATTTTTGAACCAGATCACGGTCAGGATAGCTAACACTAGCGGCGGATAGAGCCACCAATTCTCACTGCGCCAGGTGGGCAGGCTGCGCGTTTGGCCCCAGATGAGGGTGATGGCAATAATCGCCATAAGCAAAAAGAGGAAAAAGTAGAAGATAACCAGCCCATTGGTCAAAATACTAGAGGCGTAGATCACATCATCGATTGAACTCACCGCGACCCGCTGCCCAAACTGCCAGCGATGGGCCATCGTGTAAAATAGAAAATAAGTTAAAGAGGTAACCGCATATAGGGCCACGGCCCGTCCCCAATGTAAGGGCGACCGCCATTCATCTTGCTTGATCGCCAGACCGCCCATTACAATGGCAAAACCAACCAGCCAGGTGATGATAATCATCCACAGTAAGCTGGCGCTTTTCTCATTACCGAAGGTAAATTCAAATTGGGGTGTGATAAAGTCGAAGGCCAAAATAATCAAAATAATGGCCATCGCCAAACCCTGGCTGCCGGCCCACATTTCCCAGCTTTCGCGCCGAACCGGCAGCGCCGAACCCGAGGCACCGGCCGGTATGGTCTCCGCCTTTCTTCGGCGACTGCGGCCCTTTCTGGCGCGCCGACTTTTACTGACCGGTTCAGAAACCACCTCGACCGACTCGATCTCTTCGGCTGGAATTGTCGTGGTGTCCGGGATGGGCTCCATCGTATCGATGCGGGTGATGGCCAACATCAGCCCGGCATACGCCCAAAAATAGATATACGTGGCCGCGATTGAAAAGACGAAGTGAACTTCGATGAAGTGACCAATGATCGCGCCGAGTAGACCGATGAACAGCAACGTGTAAGTCGGCAGCCGGTTAGTTTCAGGCGAAATTTTTGGTCCGACAAAGCCCTGCCAGGCCAAATAGAGGATCAGGCCGGACATAACCCCAAAAGGCAGGCCGAGCGGCATAAAGGTGAATTCACCTTGCGTCAAATAGGGAATGATCCCACCAATGATCCCGCCGATGATCAGAAAAGCCAGCAGGCCATAGCGAGCGGTCTTGTGGGGAACCCAGCCCAGCCAGCGAACCGCGTAGTAGAACAGCGAGATCATCACAGAATAAAACGCTAAGAAACCAAGCAAGCCGGTAATGACCAGGCTGTCCATTGTTTCGTTGTGGGAACGGTCAGCCGAGCTGCCACGCAGTTCGACATGGGCCAGGTCGGGGGGATAGACAAAGGCAAAGGCGTTGAACATCGATTCGGGACCGTAGCCGATTAACGGCCTAACCACATTAAAGTTGTCTTTTTTGGCAAAGGGATCGTCTTCGATGCCCAGGGCTTGGTGAGGTTTAACCAACTCCAAAGCCGCATCCCAAATCAGCACACGAACGCGGCCCGTTCTTGACGTTTCCGTGATTTGGGCCATTCGACTGAAATAGGGCAGCTCCCGAATAGGGTCTAAGAACGGATCCAGGGCCGTGCCACGGGCATTCAGGGCCAGAATAAAACCAATCCCCAACGCCCCAACGGCCAACCAGCTCAACCAAAGCCAGCGCCAGCCTCGTTCGGTGGCTATCATGTAAGTATATAACCCAAAAAAGCCCAACAACCCACCTAAGGCCGCTCCGGCAAAAGCAACACCTTCGATTTGGTAGTTCATACCGATCAACAGGCGTTGTACGCCCAAGCCGATGGCATACCCCAAGCCGGCTGATAAACCACCCGCCACCCCGAGCGGAATAACAAACCCGACGGCCAAAGCGATCTCTTTAACGGCCAATCGACCTTTTTCGACCGCCTGTTGGCGAGGGATCAGTAGCATCAGCACGCCCATTGCAAAAGCAGCCCCCATTACCCCCAACATCGGGCCGCGGCTTTGGCTAAATAGGACCGTAATCACCTGAATGGCCAGGGCAAAAATATAGACTGCGGCCGATACTGTATGCCCCCAAGAAGCCGACTCATCCTTAATAATCTCGGCCATCGAGCGAACCAGGCGCGAAATCGTCAGCGGCACGATCATGATCAAGTAAGACGCCACAAAGATGGCGTTCCCCATATTGGCCGCAACCCGTCGGGTCACATCACCGGCCCACGGCAGCGGATCGAGGCCGTAGCGTTGAATGATACCGTAGAGACCAATCGGCACGCTGGTAATAATCACCAAGTTGACCAGCCGATCAACCTGCTCCTGAGTGCGGAGTTGCCCGGCCATCAGCGCAAACACAACAATATAGGATAAAGCCGAATAAGTGCCTTGCAAGCGTTGATACGATCCCCACAAACTAACCTGGGGCGAGATCGACAAGGCCGTACTGATCATGTAAATGATGACCAAGAGCAGGGTAGGCAAAACTAACGGCAGTTTCAGCCACGCCCGAAATCGATCAGAAAAAGAGGTCGATTCGCCCTCTTCAGCGCCAAAGCCTTGTTCGACCACCAATACCAGCCAAGCTAATATCATTAAGCTAACGATAGCCCGCAGCAGCGTAATTTTATCAGGTTCAAAGGTTCGAGCGGAATAGATATTAAAGAAGAGGGGAACGGTCACCAACGCGGCCAACCAGCCAGCTTCAATAATTTTGCTACAAAAGAGGGAAAGTTTTGTTTGCATGAGATTACTCTGGGTCAAACTTGGTCATTTTTCAAACACGATTATTTAATCTTACCGTGTTGAGGCGGCAAAGGCAAGAGTCGCTGGCTGTCGTCATGACCCCGATATGCCTCACCATCGTCATAATCCTTTTCGCTTCAAAAGCTGCTGATACAGATCAGCAATTTGATCAACCATTTGCTGCGCCCCAAATTCACCAACCCGTTTTTGGCCTTCGATGCCCATTCGGGCCATTAGGTTGCGATCGCGCAATAAATCAATCACCGCCTGAGCCGCCTGCTCCGGCCGGTCTGGTGGAACTAACCGCCCATTTACCCCCTCGATGACCGCTTCGGCATTGCCATCGATAGCCGTAGCCACAATGGGCAGGCCGGTGGCCATCGCTTGGGGCAGTACCCGGGGCAAGCCCTCCCACAGCGAGGTCAGCACAAAAACATCAAAAGCGGCCATCAACTCCGGCACATCGCGCCGTAGGCCAGTCAAAATAAATCGCTCGCCCAGCCCCAAAGCGGCCACCTGCGCTTCCACTTGAGGCCGCAGCGGTCCATCGCCGACAAACACAAAATAGGCTTCCGGGCAGGCTTGAGCGATTGCGCCGGCCGCCAGCACAAAATCGAGTGGCGCTTTTTGAGCCGACATGCGCGATACCGTACCAATGACCGGGGCATCGGCCGGGATGTTAAGAACCGCCCGCGTCTGCTCGCGGGGGACGCGCGGGTGGCCGAAATGCTCCAGTTCGATGCCGCTGCGAATAACGACATAATTTTCAGGCCGGCCAATACCATCCCGCAGCCCTTTTTCGATATCACGCGGCGATACGGTGATCAAGCCGTCGGTCAGCGGCAGGGTCAGCTTCTCTAAGCCGATATAAAATTGACGCACCAGCGGATGCTGCCGCTCGGTGTGGCCCCAGCCGTGAACCGTATGGACGATAATCGGAGTTCCGGCCAGCCAGGCCGCCCATCGGCCTAAAAGGCCGGCTTTGGAACTATGGGTGTGGACGATAACATAGCGGTTCTTTTTGATGAAGTGCCACAGCCGCCACAGCGCCAGCACATCCTTAAGCGGGTTAATCTCACGCACCAGGGCCGGTTCGATAGTCAGGGCGACGCCGCGCCGGCGTACTTCTTCTATGAGACTGCCTTCTGAACCGGTTTGCGGGCCGGAGATGATCTCGGCCTGCCAGTCGATTTTATTCAGCCGATCGCAGGTGAGCATGGTATTTTCTTGGGCTCCCCCGATAATCAGGCGGGTGATGGGGTGGAGAATGAGATACGGAGAATGTTTTGGCACGTTTATAACTCAGTTGGGGGGGGTGAAACTTGCTGATACATTTCATGTTGGAACTTGGCTAACTTATGCAAAGACAGTTCCCGGCGTACGAACTCGGTCCCCTTTTTTGCCTTTCTTTCCGCAGACGAATAGTCTTCCATTGCGCCTCTTATGGCCTGTGTGAGCGCATTAACGTCACCCGATGGGACTAAATCAGCATAATCTTGTCCGTGAGTTATTTCAGGTATCCCGCCAACATTGGTCGCCACAACCGGGACCGACATGGCCAACGCTTCGGCGACCGCTATTCCAAACGTTTCTGAGTATGAAGGCAGCACAAACAGGTCAAGCGCGGCCAATATCTGAGGTACATCTTCGCGTGTCCCAAGTAGTCGGACTTGACTCTCTAGCCCCTCTGTTATGATTTTGTCTTCAAGCGTTGAACGGAGGGACCCATCACCAATGATTAATAACTGAACTGAAAGTGACTTGATCGCCTCTAATAAAATCGGTAGCGCTTTTACCGGTTCCAATCGACAAATAATGCCCAATAAAAATGTTTCCTCTGAAATACCAAGTTCTTGGCGAATTCGGGAGCGTGTTTGGCTTCGATTAACGGTATTAAAGCGATCAATATCAATCCCATTGGGCATAACGCGCACTCGCTCCGGCATTAATCCATGATCAATATAACTGCGTGCGGTAACTTGTGAGGGAACTAAAAAACAAACCGTTTGATGATGGATTAGTCGATCGAGCAGTAATGGGGCTTTCCCCCAGCGATCGGACATCGCATGTTCAGAGGCAAACCATGGCGGACGCTTATTAGGGGGAATCGTTTGCATCACAGCGTAAGTAACGAAGTTACTTGCAAAAAGATGTGAATGTATCAACAACCAGGGTTCGGAGAGTATTAACTGACGCAAATATCGACCAGCTACGGCATCGTAGCGGTGCTTCATCAATGGGCCAGTAATTTCTACGCCGAAACCTTCTGCTTCTGATACTAACTCACCCCATCGCATCAAACAGCAGATCGTGATATCGTATCCGAAGTCCTGAATAAGTACCTTAGATTTGTTTATGAGGTCCACTTCAGCCCCACCAACCGTCAGACCGTGGATAATGTGCAGAATGCGCGGTTTGGGCTTCTTTTCCTGCCAACTCAAGAGAATCTCACCCTAATTGCTTTCGTAAAATTGCCACGATACGCTGAGCGGCTTGACCATCCCACAGGTCGGGGACACGTCCAACCTTGCTATGCCCATTTAAGATCTTCTTAGCCGAGGTGACAATATGCTGTTTATTGACACCTACCAACTCATTTGTGCCTTCAGTGATCGTTATGGGACGCTCAGTATTTTCACGCAAGGTCAAACAAGGTACGTTTAGAATAGTCGTCTCCTCTTGAATTCCGCCAGAATCGGTGAACACCAGCTGCGCGTGTGCCATCAAATCTAAAAACTCTAAATAACCTAGCGGCTCAACGAGGCGTAAATTTTTGGCGCTGGATAGACGAGATTGAAACCCGAATTGTTCAATACGCTGCCGGGTACGGGGATGCACCGCAAATAAAATGGGCATCTCCTTTTCAATTTCTAGCAAGGCCGTCAGAATATCGCCAAACACAGCCGGATCATCGACGTTGGCCGGGCGATGCAGGGTCAACAAGCCATAACCACCTGGCGAAAGCCCAAAATGAGCCGGAGTGCCCAACTGTTCGGCCATAGCTCGGTGCTTATTCAAGGTATCGATCATAACGTTGCCCACAAAGAAGATTTTTTCGTTAGAAATTCCTTCACGCAGCAGGTTCTCGTCCCCATCCCGGGATGGCGTGAACAAGAAATCAGACAGCGCATCGGTCACAATACGATTGATTTCCTCCGGCATGCGCCGGTCAAAACTGCGTAGACCGGCCTCGACATGAGCTACCGGCACCCATAATTTACTGGCAGTTAAAGCGCAAGCCAACGTTGAGTTAACATCACCCACAACCACCACCAGATCAGGCCGGCGCTCTTGTAACACCTTTTCAAAGGCGACCATTACTTTGGCCGTTTGCTCGGCATGGCTACCGGATCCGATGTCCAGATAAATATCCGGTTTGGGCAGGCCCAGTTCGTCAAAAAATATTTGTGACATGCGATCATCGTAATGCTGGCCGGTGTGGAGCAAAATCGGATCGATACCGGGCTGTTGCATACAAGCCACCAACGGAGCCATTTTCATCAAATTGGGTCGTGTGCCCACCACATTGAGAATCTTTAGCATACAGCATATCCTGTCATAACGATGTTTGTTTGAAAGACCATAAAGTAGAGATGAATTTGATCACATATCTTTTGGCCATTACGGAACAAGACGTTGATACAAATCCACCAGCCGCCCACCGTCGACCTGCCAATTATATTGCCTCAGCACCGCTTGATGACCATTTTCACCCAACTGATGACGTAAATCCTCATCTTGTAAGGTTAGCGCCGCCTCAGCGAATGATTCCGGACGGCCAGAGTCGAAAATTAACCCGGCGTTAGTTTGGCTCACCACCCGGGCCAATGGTTTGGCCGAACTGACCAGCACCGGTTTTTTCATCACCATATATTGGAAAAGTTTGTGCGGCATCGTCGTGTTGATTTCCGGGCTGGCCAGGTGTGGGACCAAACAAACATCGCCGGCTTGAATATAGCTGTGAACTTGGTCGAAGGGTTTATGGCCTTCAAAACGAACGGCTTGAGCCAAGTCTAGCGCTTGCGCTTGCTGTTCAAGAGCCGGCCGGCTAATACCATCACCCACAATCACCAATTGGGCCGAGGGAACATGCCGGCGGATAAAAGACATCGCGCTAATGGCTGTCTCCAAACCGCGGTCCGGACCAAGACCACCCACATACAGCAGAGTCAACGCCGAGGGCGGCAGGTCAACCGGCTCTGCCACCGGATTGACTGCGGATACATCCTCTGTGTTGCCCACCACGGTAATTTTTTCGGCCGGCACGCCCAAGCCGGCGATCCGCTCGGCGGCCTCTTCAACCACGGCGATCACGGCATCACACCGGGGCAGCACCCGCCGCTCATAGGCAGCAAAACGGGTTGGGCTGAAAGCCAGTTTTTCCAGCAAATTGGTGGTCAGGCCTTGCCGAAATTCCAGCCAAGCCGGAAAATTTTCATGCATATCGGCTACCAGAGGCAGCTTAAAGCAGTGAGCCAGTCGCAGACCGGGGCCCACAAAGGGCAAGTCGTGTACGTGGAGCGCATCGGGTTGTTCGCTAGCAATAATTTGAGCAATCTGTCTTTCCCAAATGACGTTACGAAGGGTAACAAATAAGGCAGCGGTGTTCAACTGCCGCCACCAGGTGGGCTGGGGCTTAAGCCGGAAAATATCAATACCACGCCAAGTTTCGCGGGGCAGACGGTTTTTACGATTTTCACAGACCAAGGTAACGGTATGCCCTGCCGCCAGCAGACTGCGGGCCTCTTTTTCTACGCGAATATCGGTCGGAAAATCGTAACTGATGAGCAGCATTAGAATTTTCATTGTGGTTGTGTTGCCTCGACACGGGCCAAGATATGTTCCACCCGATTTTGCCACTGTTGAATTTGATCCGGCGATGGGTAGGGTTGGGCTTGAGCGCGAACCGGGCAGATAAGCCAATCTAATACGACCGGAGCCGGGCCGGTAACTAAAGCCCGAATGACAGATTGGGCGGTTTTCGCCCCGTAACCGGGGGCCGCCCAATCTCGAAATGTCTCCATATCGGGCGCTATTTTCCGCCGAAAGGGGCAGGAGACCAACAAAAGCGCTGAGGTATCCTGCCGCCATATAAATCCGGTTTGCCAGGGATCAATCTGGACTGCTCCGGCTAATCGGAATATCCCTTCAAACTGATGACGCCCCACCCCTAACAATTCATCTTGCAACCAGCAGAAACGATTTTGTTTATCCAAATAAAACGTCCGCCGGTGAGTGACCGGCTTTGGCAATCGATTGTAACCGTAGTGTTCAGCGATCAGCAAATCATAGGCTGGGTTTGAATCCCAGGTTAAGACACGCGGTGCGGCATCGGCCGGCATTTTAAACAAAAGATGTTTATCAAATCTGTTCTGTTCCTGACCATCTACGATGACCGTGTTGTGAGCGGCGGTAGCCCGAAACTGGTTGCGAAGGGAATAATCGGCGGTATAAACATAGGTGCCGGGATCAATAATCCAGTTATACCCCAAAGCCGACAGTTCAAAACTAAGGACATCGTTGTGGGCATGGCCGCCGTTATTATTTTGCCCGTTTTGACCTGCGTCCACAGCCACATAAAAATCATCGCTCCGCAGAATGTAGACGCCGGCATCTGGAAAGGCAGCAGATCGGTGTGGTTCCAATTGGACGGCGGCAGCCTGATTTTGCCAGGTGTTGGCCTGCGCCCCCCAAAACCAGATGGCATCGGCCCATTGGTCGCCAGCGGCCTGGGCAAAATCCAGACGGTCGAAGAGAGGCGCTGCCACAGCCAGCAGATAGCGGAAATCACGCCACTCTCGGGGTGAGTCGTTCCAAACTTGAAGACGATGCAACCGTCCATTATCGTTATCACCCAACAGTGGTACCGTGCCATCCGGTTTGGTCAGGTGTAGGATAAATTCCAGCATTCGTTCAAGACGCTGCCGGTAAGCCGAACTGAAGTTGTGGCCGTTGAGTTGGGCCAGCAGTGTGGTCGACAAAAACATCTCCGTAACCAGCCGGTGGTAGGCGGTGGAGGCTTCAAAATCGACTCCATCCGGGTACACCTGTTTAACCATTTCTCGTTCCAATTCTACCAGGCCAAAGGTGCGCCATTTTTCAGCCTCTTTGAACTCCGGCAGGAGGAGGCCCAAATATACTAACCCCACAATATTGGATAAATAGTGGTTGTTGGTGAGCGTTTCGGAATATTCCAGATTATTGAAAATATGCCGCCCGTGGATTAGGAGACTCTTGAAAAAGGCCAGGCGGAACTTATCGGTCAGTGAGGACGATTCTGTAAAGAAGTGGTAACTCCACAGCCAGTTGACCGCCCGGATGGCTACGTCCATCGTACAGACCCAGTTGACACCCCGGCGAGGTGGATTGTGTTCAATCCAGTCGGTGATTTGGCCGACAAATTCTTGGGCGTATTTTTCATCGGCGGTCAACCAATAGGCCTGCCCCAGCCAAACAAGATGTTGTCCGCGGCTCAACTCCCACGGCACCTTAATGTCGTAGCCGCCGGGGAACGGAGCGGAAGTTAAGTCGAGGTAAAAGGCCGTGGGGTCCCAGCGGTGACCGGTTTTGAAATCGACATGCCAGTCAATCGATGCGCCCAGATGCACCGGACCGGAACCAAGCAGGTCGAATATGTGGTCGCACGACTGGTCGGCGGCGGCGATGATGGCGTCCGCAGTTTGCGGGCAGATGGCGCGCAAGGTAGCGACTACCTCGGTACGGGCAGCGGGGCCAATAAAAAAATGGTGCTGCCGGCGAGTCCGCATATGGGCCAAGAAATCGGGCGTGGTGACGCTGCGACAGAAGGCCCGGTTTGATAGCCCGGCCCGGCCCAGACGGGTTTCCAGCCGCGCCCAGGTATGTTGCACCGATTGTTTTAGGTGACGTCCCACCTTACGCCAGAGCAAGCCGGGGGGGGTATCGATTAATTGGCGCAAAAGGCGGTAATAAGCAGACTGACGGATCATTTCATTATTTAATGGTTCGCAGAGCGATAAACCACCCAAACTGACATTGATCTTGAATATTGGTTGGCATGGATACAATCAAACTATTTATTTGGCTAATAATTCATCATAAACCGCCACGGTTTGAGATGCATTCAGCTGAGCATCAAAGCGAGCTTTAGCCTGCTCGTAGCCGGCGTGGCCCAAGCGCCGGGCTAAGGTCGGATTGGTCAGGATGGCAATCAGGGCCGTGGCCAGCGATTTAGGATCATTGGGCGGCACCAGCAGGCCGGTTTCACCCGGCTGTATCAGTTCGCGCGGACCGCCCAAATCAGATGCCACCACCGGTTTAGCCATCGCCCCGGCCTCGATGATGGGCCGGGCAAAGTGGGGCGTAATGGACGGAAAAACCAGAATATCGACAGCGGCCAACACCCTGGGAATGTCCTGGCGTACCCCGGTAAAGATTAGTGACTGCGCCAGATTTCGCTGTTGCACAAAATTGAGCACTTGCTGCGAGTAAAAAGCGCCGCCTATAATACTCTTGACAGTTCGTTTAAGGCTGCTCTGGCGGGCCGCATCTGAGCCGGTGCTGCCCACGACTAGAAATTTAACATCCGGGACAGAATAGTGCACAAAGGGTAACGCCTGAACAAAAGGCAAAGTGCCTTTAGTCTCGGACATGCCGCCTAACATTGCTACCAGCGGGATATGATCATCCACGCCCAGTTCCCGGCGAAAATCGAGGCCGGAGAGGGTGCGATCAAACTGGTTAAAATCGACAAAGTTGTAGATAATGCGTACCCGATCATCCCGAATAAGCTGGTCCGCGTCATTTTCACAAATAGCAATCACCCGGTCACCATACTGATAAATAGCGCGGCGGATCAACGCGCGGCGTAGGCCAAAATAACCCCGGGCCAAGGGTTCACGAATATGCCATACCACCGGTACGCCGGCCCGCCTGGCCCCAATCGCGCACGGGACCAGAGATGATGAATTAAGATGCACCAAATCGACGGGATGATCGCTCAAAAAACGCCGGGTGGTTTCAATAGTGGTCTGGTAGCGACAACTCAAACGCAAGGCCGCTTGCCAATCATCGGGGCGGGTCAGCCGGTACCAATGCAGGTTGGTGTGGGAGACATTCACCAAAGCAGGGTTGATATGCGTTTCAATCCCTTCCTGGCGGTATAGATCGGCGGCCGGACCATCGTGCAAGCACAGGACAATGGGTTCAAAGCGGTCACGGGGTAAATGCTGTAACAGATACAACAAACTTAAGGGCGCGCCGCCAATGCCATAGCCATGATGAATGTAAAGGATGCGGATTTTACGCACGATAACAAAGGTCCAATTTTTTATTATTAAGATTTCACCAAACGAGTCAAGACATTGTAAGGAACATTGCCCATAGCCTCTTCTCGCGAGCGAATCTTTTCATCCCAATAGTCAAGCAATCCGGCCACAATTGTTAACAGGTATCGCTGATATATTTTCCGTTCGTAAATCGATTTACCATCTTTTAGAATAATCCGCCTAAACGGTGAATTGAGGTAGCCTAACCAATGTTTGGCTCGATTCCAAATCAGGCTATGCGGTTTATGCACGAAATAGATTTCTTTGATTGATAGCATCGAACAGTCGGACTCTAATTCTCTAAGATGCTGTTCGTTATAGCTGCGAAAGTGACCCCACTTTTCCCACTCGTCAGGTGTTACTGAACCATCGATTCGGCCCGGTACAAAAATTACTAACTCTCCCCCGGATGTAAGAATGCGTTCACATTCCCGAAAAACCCGCTTATCATCTGGAATATGCTCAAAAGTATGGGCGGAAATAATAACATCGAACGTATCGCTTTGAAACGGAAGATTCTGCCCGTCCGCTTGTAGCATTGGCACCATATGACCAAGGTATGACAGGTTCGAATTGGCCAAATTAGCGGTTTTGAGCGCATAATCAGCGCCAAACCGGTTAAATCCTGGTAAATCGTAAAGACCACAACCAACGCCAACGCCAATCTCAAGTAGCCGTCCGGTTTTATGCTGAATCAGATCTCGCATACTTTTACGCGTGCAGAAACTACCGACATCCCAATAAAACGCGGGCCAAATGTCATTATCAAAGTAACTTTCATAGAACTCGACAGGTTTTACTTCGGATGATATCATCTTGATGACCTTATGATTTAACGCCGCACAGATGAAGGTCGGCTAGTCGCTAAGCCGGCGCAGCCATATACGTGCCCGGACAGTTCGAATTCGATAGCCAACTATAGCAATTCCTGATAAATATCATATGTTGCTTTGGCGATCATCTTGTGCGTATATTTTTCCAAAACTCTTTGTCTGCCCCGGCAAACCATTTCGTGCCTCAATTGCTCATCTGCCATCACCCGGCATAGCTTTTCAACTAGGTCTTGAACATCCCCTTCCCTAAAAATCAAGCCTGCATCACCAATTACATGGGGTATTTCGGCCGAATCAGAGCCAATAACAGGAACCTCACAAGCCATAGCTTCGATCAGGACGTGGCCAAACTGCTCCATCCACGTCGGCGTGGTCAGCGAGGGTAAGACCATGACATCCATACAGTTAAGATACAGGGGTATTTGATCATGAGGTACGGTATCAACAAAATGTAATCGATCAGAAATCCCTAACTCGGTGGCAAGACTCTGAACTTCAGATTTCAATTCGCCTCGACCAACGAGCAAAATATGACAAGGCTTTTTTATGTTTGATACTGCCTGAATTAAGGTCAGAATCCCTTTTTGTCTGACAAAACGACCAACATAACCAATTGTGAATGCATCAAGCCCGAGTTTGGCTTTGAGAGTGGTTACATCCTGCCTGCGATACAGTTCGGTATCTACACCGAGTTGGGGTAATACCGTAATGGGTTTATCAAACCCACGTTGTTGCAAAATTAGTTTGGCATCCTGATTACCGGTAATAGCATAATCTGAATTGGCGAGATTAAATTTTTCGATGATTTGCCAATGCAATTTTAAGTTGTAGGGCAAATTCCACCATGTAAAAAAGACACATTTGGCCTGAGGCGCAAAAATTTTTTTACTCAGGATCGCCTGACTGTAAGACAAAGCGTAGGGACCTTGTTCGACGTGAATGATATCGGGTTTGTGGCGGTGAATGCTGGCGATAATGGAGGGGGTATACAAATAAGCACTCTCCCGGCCCTGAAACATGGTGGGCAACCCCTGCATTTCAAAAAGTTGCGAGTGTTCCGGATTTAGCGTTATTTGACCTAAATATTGCGGCCACTTTTTAGGAACAAGCAGGAGTAAATCGATATCGTCAAAGCCGGCCAGCTCTCGAATTTTCTGCCGGTTGACGTCGATCATATAGGTGTGTCCAATAAATAGTACGCGCATCTCAATTGGTTTTCACAATATCTTTAAGCAGTTGCTGAACTGTTGCGGCACATTTGGGCCAATTCATTTCTGATTCAACCCTTCGCCGCCCATTTTCACCTAGTTCGCGAGCATAATCAGTTTGAGTTAGCAACCGAATAATTGCTGAAGCAATCTCGTCAGTGCTGTTTGGATCAACGAGCAAGCCGGTTACACCGTCCAATACCGCATCGGGAACGCCGCCTGAGCGGCCTCCAATTACCGGCTTTCCATACGCATTTGCCTCAAGAAATACAATTCCAAATCCTTCGACATCGCCTTTACTTTCTAGCGATCGACTAGGCATAATAAATACGTCACAAATGCGATAATAAACAGGCATCCATTCCTGAGATACATCGCCACAAAAAATGACATCGTCTTGCAAATTCAACTCATTTACTAATGTCGTTAAGCGTTCTTCCATCGGACCGCTGCCTACTACCAGATAAACAATATTCGGAATCTCCTTCAAAACCATAGGCAGCGACTTAATAACCATATCATTACCTTTTCTTTCGACCAAACGGGCAACCGTCAAAATAATTCGCTTGTTAGAGAGAGATAAACGACCGATTATTTCATCGGTCATATTATTTTTATCCGTAACATTGGTTAGATCTACGCCCAATGGTATCTTCACTATTTTGGCCTCGCTAACGCCCCACTGGATGATCTTTCGCTTTGTGTATTCGCTTATGGTAACAATCGTATCAGCATGTCTAAAAATCACTCTCTTTAAAGCCCGGTCGAAAAACTGCCATTTTGGGATTGGTTCTAGCAAAATTTCTTGGGCGTAGGTGTAGATTATGTAAGGAGTGCCATATAACTTCTTTAGAAGGAAACCCACCAAGGCCACGCTAATATGCCCGCATTGAATGGTGTCTATCTGATACAGTCGTAATAAGCGAATGGCCGGCAATAAGTACAAAAACGTATCAGCGATGAGGGGCGAAACAAATGCGATGAGCTTACGAATCAGTGCTGCTAAAAATGTAATCTTTTTACGATTAATACTGAATTGACACCTAGAGTCAAACTCTTCATCACCACTGACAGACGGGGTTAGGACAACAATGTTCTCACTGGGTAAATGAAGGCTAATCTGATAAAGAACGGTCTGAATTCCTCCCAGCTGAGGCGGAAAACCGGTGGCTATTAGCAATGATTTCACAAGACCCACTCCAAAACAATCCATTGAAAATATGACGGTTTTCCATCATCCAGCGATAGAACTATCGCTATACGAATGGCAATTCTTGATTCCCGGCCAAAATTCCGGTTCGTTTTTCTAACCTATAAACGACGTATCTCAACAAACAAATTTCTTAAGAACCTATTTTTGTTTCTGCCCAACAACCAGAACATTCTGTCTAATCCGGAGGTTATTACCCGGGGAATGCCAATAGCCCGATACAGTCGCAGCGGATAAATCCGGCACCAATGCTCCAATTGGGTCACCCGCCCGCCACACGACTCGACCAGTTTCTCCATATACTCGGGTGTATAGTAGCGCTTATGTTCGGGATCGAGATAGTGGCGATAAATCAGGCCAATGCTGGGCTGGGTCATCTCGTCGGGTTTAGGAACCGAAATCAATATATTTTTTTGAGCCACCCGCAGGGCTTCCGACAGCGCACGATGGTCGTCGGCAATATGTTCGAGCACATCCCACATTAAAACGGTGTCAAATTGGTTGGTATCAAAAGGCAAATTATCGCCATTAACCTGTCTGAAATCGTACTGGGGATATTGGCGACGAGCTTGTTCCAGGCTAGGCGCATGGATATCGATGCCTGTGGTGGGTTTGCCCAGCGCCTGACAAAAAGCAACATAAGCCCCGGTGCGACAGCCAATATCCAGCACTGAGTTGCCGGCGTGGGCCACAATCTTTGCCATCTTATAAACAGACGCGGGGGGGTCGCCGGGCAGCTTTATTCCAAGACCATTAAGGTAACTTTCAACTTCGCTCATTTTTTTTTCGCAAAAATCCGTAGATATACTGAAATTTATGAACTAGATTTTCTCTTTGGATCAAAATTAGGAGAGATAGGTAAATCAGGCCAAAGATGACTGTTTTTAGGGCCAGTCGCAAAATCAGAAGATCAACCGAAACCAAGGATAAGGCCACAAATACGCCCATCGTAGCCGCCACAGTGGCCAGAATGGGTGATCCAAACAGTTCCCAATAATCAACGGTGACATGACGAGTCACAAAGGCGCGAAAAATAATGATCACCCCCATCAGCACCACAACATCCGCGCTCAAGGCCGCCCCGGCGGCCTCAAAGAAATAGGTTAACACCGTACACAAAATTAGCATCGATACAGTTTGGATGACAGCAATTTTGGATAAAATCGCGGGCATTTCCATGGCCATTGGTAAGCTTAACGAGACATCGGAAATAGGGCGCAAAATTGAGTAGACCACCAGCAGTTGTAATAATGGCACCGAGGGCAACCATTTTTCACCAATCAACAGAACCACCAGTTCCGGCGCGGCTACCGCCAAAAAAACGGAAGCAGGCATACTAATTAAGGTGATGGCGCTTAGCACGATATTGAACGCCAACGATAATTTGGCCGGATCGCTTTTCGCCTTGGTATAGGTGGGATACGCCACCTGCATAATCGATCCCAGAAAGCTCATGGGCAGCTTAGAAAAATTGTAAGCTCGATTGTAATACCCCAGCGCGGCCGCGCCACTCCAACTCCCAACCAGCAGATCATCGTAACCAAAAACAATAAACGTAGAAAAGCCGCTGACCCACAAATGCTTACCCTGCGCCCAGTATTCGCGGCCTGCGTCCCAATCAAAATCCAGGCCGTGCCACGGTTTCCAAGGCGAAGCGTACCAATAGAGGATGAAGTTTATCAGCGTTTCCCATGCTTGCCGAGCTACTAGCGCCCACACACCGAAACCGTAATAGGCCAGGCCAATAGCAACTAGGGGAGCGCTAACCTGGACCAGCACATCAAACAGCGATAATTCTTTGAATCTCAATTCTTTAGTAATTAAGGCATAAGCCGTGGCGGCTAACCCTTCGGCGTCAAACAGCGACAAGACCGCGACAACCACTAAAACATTGATCACCTGCGGTTCATAATATATCAGTAAAACTGGCCTAAGTAAGAACGTAGCGCCCACCACTATGGCTGTTAAACCCGCTTGCAGCAAGAAGTGGGTCGAGATAACCCGTGGCTCGGCTTCTGACTTGCTAATCAAGACATAGTTAAAGCCGAACAATCGCGCCCGGCTTATAAATGAAAAAATGATAATCGCCAGCCCAATGGTGCCAAACTGAGCCGGATCGAGCAGTCTAGCTAGAATAATACTGGTGGCAAAATAATAAACTTGGGTAAATTGCCGGGTAACGGCCAGATAAACGGTGCCGTGAACCGCTCTACGCCCGACATTCATTGCTGGCTCTGATTCTGGACGGATCTAATTTCCCTATAACCCTGCCACTCGCCAATCACGGCCGCAATCGACTCGAGCAGGAGCGTGTAATAAAACGGTATAAAGTCTCGCCAACCTCGCTCTGAATGATGGATAAGATGATAAGCATATTTCAAAGTCGGGTATACCGCTATCAATCTTAATATGGTCCACAGGGTTCGTTTTATTAATCGCCGATGTAACTCAATTAAGCTTTGACCCCGTACAAAGTGCAATATTTGCGGGCTTCCTTTACCGCGCCCCAGTCGCTGCTGCCAGAATTGGGCCAAACGATACGGCACCACGTGGGTCACTATAATAGAGCGATCAATGACCTTTTTGTAGTTTTGTTCTAATCTTTCACCAAATATACTATCCTCTCCCGCGCAAATGGGGATCGGGTATCCGGTTGGGAAGAGGCCGGCAGCGAGCGCCGCCTCGCGCCGACATGAAAAGCCTTCGGTCCAATTGATCCAGGTTTGTCCATCAAAAAGATAATGGTGCCGGGCCTCAACGTAGCGGGGAAACAGAAATTCAAGATTTGAAACCACCGCCTCAACCAGAACATAATCGGCGCCTTGTCGGTAATGGGGTAGAATTTTTTGAATAAAATCTGGCGGCAGCGAGACATCAGCATTTAAAATGATGACAATCTCTCCTTGCGCTGCTTGAATCCCTTGATTACGAGCCTGGGCTCGACCTTTTTCGCCAACCTGCTGGAGTAATGTCACGCCATACGGCTTATATTCGTTAACAATTAGTGGGGTCCGGTCACGTGAGGCATCGACCACGATAATCTCTCTGTTGGGGTATGACAGTGCAATCAGAGATTCTAGCACTTGCCTGATATCTGCTTCCTCGTTATAGGTTGGGACCACAATGCTTACCAGCGGTTGGTATGGCATAAAACATTACCCCTACTGGCTCTCGGCGGTCAAAACAGAGCGATAATACGCCAGCACTTCCCGGCCGTACCGATCCCAGGTAAACTGGAGAACCTGCCGGCGGGCCGCTTGTCCCATTTGCTGCCGGGCCGGCTCGTTTTCGTAAAGAAACAAAATCTTTTCCTTCAGCGCCTCCACATCTCTAATCGGGACTATAAAGCCATCCACTCCATCCCGCACAATCTGTTTGGCCCCCACGTTTTCAGAAATGATCACCGGTAGGCCACTGGCCATCGCTTCGGCCACGACCATTGCAAAGCCATCTTGAATTGAGGGTAGCACCAACAGTGACGCCCGGTTATATTCCGCTGGCAGTTGACCGTGCGGCACTTTTCCGGCGTAAGTAAATAGGCCCTGATACTGGGACAGGACAGACCTAAATGCTTCGTCAATAGCCCCAATTAGCACCAGTTCGGCCCGAGGTAGGGCCAACTGCTTAAAAGCCTCGAGCAGATAGTGGGTACCTTTTTGCAGGCTGACCATGCCCACAACAATTACTCTGAAAATATTATCAGATTTGGGGGCGGGCAAGAACTGCTCAATATTAACGCCCAAGGTGACCGGCAGCAGTTTTTGCGGCGGCACTCCCTGAGCCACCATACTATCACAGGCAAAGCCGGCTGATATCATAATATAATCAGCTTCTTCATACTCCTGCAGATGTTTTTCCAGAATACGATTATTCATCGCGGTAAAGGCCAAGCCGTAACGCTCATACTCTTCAGTTAACAACTGGTATTGAGTGATCGGATGAGCTGAAGACCGTTCAATAATGATCACTGCCCCTTGTTTTTTGGCTTTGCGCAGCGAATAAAGACCATAATGGTTCCAGACATGGAAAATATCACATTTATCAACATATCGTGAAGCCATAACATCAAACAAATTGTCTTTAACCCCATTCCAGGCCACCAATCGTCGTAAGCCCGGAGTTTTCTGGACCAGGCGTCCGGTATAATCAGGCCAGGGAATGGTCTGAATTAACTGCCGGTCAACTCCCCAGGCCAGAGTGGGATGAACCTGGTTGATAATTAGGCGTTTCAAATAGCCGGCGGCTTGCACCGTCCGGGCGACCTCAAATGCATGAAAGGTACCGCCCACGGAAATGATGACTTGCATCGCTGGGCCTTTACGGTTTAACCAGACCGCCCAAATTTACCAGTGGCACGCCCGTTAGTGCCTGCCGGACGCAGAAATCCTGCCAGGCGGTGTTGTGTTGAATATCGTCCGAAAGCAGTAAACTGCCTGATTTAAGATAGGGCCAGACCAACTCGTATTCCCACATCATATTTTCGTATTCATGCCCGCCATCGTGCAGGAAAATATCAACTTCGGAAAGCGACTCCAGCAGTTCCGGTAGATGATCGATCGATTTGCCTACAATAAGTTTTTGGCGATGTTTCAAATCATCGGGTACGATCCAGCCTGAGCCTTTGCCGGTAGGCAAATAGTGATGTGTTTTTGAAATATCCAGTTCCGCCGGTGATAAAAAGGCCGCTGGAGGAAAGTCAATGGTATAAAGCTGCCCTCGACCGTTTTGCTCCATAGCTTGCAGAAAAAAGGCTGAAGTTTTACCCGGCGTACCACCGGTCTCAACCACAATTTCCGGTTTCAAAATCCGTACCAAAGCATACATTAAAACTGCGTAAAAAAACATCGATCCGCCCGGATTAAATAGCATGAAATCTTTGGGGGAAGGCTGATATGTTGTATTTGTTTGTAGTTCCTGACGCAGTAATCCGATAAACCTCGTATCCATTTCAATTTCATTGATATAAGCCCGAATTTCTTTTGTAGACGCGCCACTTGTAACTCGTCGAATAAAAGCAACCCGAAGACCATCATTCCACCAGTTGGTAGTAGATCGCTTAAAACGCTTAAGTGTGTTGGGAGTCATGATATTTCCTTATAGGGCCAAATGTACGGGTTGGATATTTGATAAATTTCCCCTACTGAAAAAGAGCAGCGTGGCGGATATGTGTCACTGTCGTCACCCCACATACGCCTTCCACCATAAGGCAAAATTCAGCAGATACCAGACCTGTGGACCGCGACCCCGGTCTATGAGACGCATCACTTCTGCGCGATCCAAAAAATCTGTGTGGTCGCAGAAATCGTTTAGTTCCTGACGGGCCTGCTCACCCAGCCGATCAAAAAACCATTCATACACCGGCACGCCAAAGCCCTGTTTTTTACGATCAATGAGTTCATCCGGAATCAGTCCTCGCACGGCTTTTTTGAGCAGATATTTCAATACGCCTTGGCGCATCTTCACCGCTTCGGGGATACTCAACGCCAATTCCACAAATTTATGATCTAGAAACGGCACTCGTGTTTCCAAGCTGACCCCCATACTCATCTTATCGACCCGCATCAGCAGCAACTCGGGCAAGCGCAAATTTAAATCCAAATACGTCATCCAATGCAGATCTGACGGTTCCCAGGCGTTGGCTTCAAAACGCTTACGAATTGGACACAATACTTCCCATGAGGAATATCTGGCAAATCTTTGGCGCAACCGAGGAGACAGAAGGGCCTGTTTTTGCCCCTCGGAAAAAGCCTCGGCTCCGCCCCAAAAAATGGGCAATCCCTCGGCCCCGCGCCTGAGCAGCTCATAAGCTCGCCAATCCTGCCGGCCCAACGCCTGCAACCCCACCAACCCCAAACGTTTGGCCAGGGTCGGTACCGGCCAGTGATCATATTGCTGCAAACGGTGCATTTGCTTCCAAGTGGGATAGCCCCAGAATAGCTCATCGGCCCCTTCACCCACCTGACACACAATCACGCCATTATCGCGGGCCAGTTTTGCTACGTAATAAACCGGCACGCATACCGGATCGGCAATCGGCTCGTCTTGCAGATAGACCATGTGCGGCAGAAAGTCGAGTAAGTCATCTTGGGTTAGCAGCCGCTCGTGATAATCAGCATTGACTTCCTGTGCCATCTGTCGGGCGTAGTGCAGCTCGTTTTGATAGGATTGGTATTCGCCTTGGTAACCGATGGAAAAGGTTTTGATCGGCTGCATTTCACCTTCCGAGAACAGGGCCGCGTTGGTGCTGGAATCGAGGCCGCCGGACAGAAACACCCCGACCGGCACATCACTAACTTTACGCAACTTCACGGCGGTACGGAGTTCGGCCAGCAGCCGCTCACCGATTTCCGCCTCGGAGACGCCGGTCAACGGGGTGGTCTGTTCCCACACATCCCAATAACGTTGCTGAGAAATATGGCCATCAGCCCGTACCCGCAGCCAGGTACCGCCGGGCAACTTCCTGATACTGGCAAACAAAGTTTGGGGTGCGGGTGTGGTCAAAAAAGAGAGATAGTGGTAAAACGCTTCTTCATCAACCATCCGCGGAATGGTCGGGTCGGCCAGAATGGCTTTGATCTCTGAGGCAAAGAAAAATCGCCCGCCCTGCACGGAATAATAAAGTGGCTTCACCCCAATCCGGTCGCGGGCTAGAAAGAGTTCCCGGCGGCGGCTGTCCCAAATAGCAAAAGCAAACATACCCCGCAAGCAATGTACCATCTCCGAACCATACTCTTCGTACAGGTGGAGCAGCACTTCGGTATCGGTTTGAGACTTGAAGCGATGACCGCGAGACTTAAGTTCAGGCACATAATCGGCGTAGTTGTAGATTTCGCCGTTGTAAGTAATCCACAAAGTCTCATCTTCGTTAGACATTGGCTGGTGACCGGCTGATGACAGATCAATAATACTCAAGCGACGATGGGCCAACCCCAGCCGCCGGTCATTCGACACAAAAATGCCGGCGTCGTCCGGCCCGCGATGGGTCATCGTATCGCGCATGGTCTCGACCAGTTCCCGGCTCACCAGGGGAGCTTGCTCGCCAAAAGCGTAAATGCCGGCAATCCCGCACATTTCAGTCCTCCACTCCGGCAGCAGTAAAACTTATCCGGGTGGTTTCGATCATATCAGTCAGGGAAATCGGCGCAGGCCCGTTTCCCTGAACATAATCAGCAAAAGCTTGCAATTCCCCTAAGTGCCCTTTATCCTGCAATTTCGCTTCCCAACCTTTGGCCGGGGCGCCGAACACACGCAGCGCGCGATAGTCGTCGATCACCAGGGATTGGCCGCCGGTATGAATTTCCAAATACTCTTTGCCCAGCTTATTCGCGCCCATGGCCGTGTACATCAAGGTTGACACCGAGCCATCATCATATTTCAGCGTGACCACGGTGTTATCACCAGCCAAGAGATGCCCGGCGTCTGGCTCGAGCGAACTGGTCATCAATTCGACCACGCGGGCCGGGCTGAGTAGAAATTGAAACAGGTCGAACATGTGGCAGGCTTCGCCGATGAGACGTCCGCCGCCTTCTTTCGTTTGAGTCCAATGATCGGGGGCCAAATAACCGGCATTGACTCGATACATCATCATCACCGGCCCGACCCGCTGCGTCAAAATTTTCCTGGCCTGCTGTGCCGCCGGCGAAAAGCGTCGATTAAAGCCCACCATAAACGGCACCCGTGTCTGTTCCAACACGCCCACCAGGTATCCCAACGCTTGAGCATTAAGGGCCATTGGTTTTTCCAAAAACACCGCTTTACCGGCCAAGGCTGCCGCCGCTGCTTGTTCCGCGTGCAAGTGATGCCGGGTACAGATCAGAATCGCCTCAATATTGGGATCATTTAACACGTCGGCATAACTGGTAGTGGCGTACTCCGCCCCAAATTGCCGAGCTGCCGCTGTCGCATTACTGCCGGTGGCGCTCATCACTGCTCGCAAATCATACATTTTGGCCAGTTGTTGCAAATTGGGTAGATGCGTAGCCCGGGCAAAACCGCCTGCGCCTACTAACGCAATATTGATTTTGCCCGCTGCTCGATGTGCGCTCCAGGTGATTTTCGTTTTCTGTTTTTTCGCCTGGGTTTCGCTGCCCGAGTCGTAGACCAGCATAACGCCCAGAGGCCGCGCTCCGGGCACATTCAAGGCTTGATAGGCCTGATCAACATTGTCAACACGATAAGTTTGCTCAATCAGGGCTTTGAGATTGACATGCCCCGTAGCCACCAGCCGCAAATACTCGGCCATATTCCGATTTTCGGTCCAGCGTACATAGGCGTAGGGATAATCCAGCCCGCGTTCCTCATAAGCCGGATCATACCGGCCCGGCCCGTAGGAACAGGAAATAAGAAAATCTATCTCTTTCTGGTAGAAAGGGGAACGTTTAAGCCCTAGTCCCACATCGCCGACGACCACCACACGCCCTTTCTTGCGGGTGATTTCCATGGCCTGCTGTACAATCGCGTCACTTTGAGAGGCAGCAGTGATAATCGTGCTGTCCACGCCGCAGCCGGCTGTTAAATAATGAATTTGGGTAACAACATCGACCTCTGAGGGTTGTAGACCGTGATCCAATCCCAGCGATAAGGCTAGCGCCAGCCGATCCATATTGGGTTCGATGCCGATTACCCGACAGCCAGAAGCCTTGAGCAACTGGACGGTTAGCTGCCCCAGCAAACCCAGTCCGATGACGGCGACAATCTCGCCTAACCGTGTATCGGCCCGGCGCACGCCTTGCATCGCAATGGCCCCCAAGGTCACCGAAGCGGCATCGTGTAAATCACACTTCTCCGGCACTCGAACCACCAAATTTTGCGGCACAAGGACTAGTTCGGCGTGAACGGCTTTGCCCGCGCCGGCGCAGGCTACCCGCTGGCCAGGTCTCAGGTCCGTAACATGGCTACCGGCCTGCACAACCACCCCGGCACAGGAGTAGCCGGTGGGTGAACCGGAACCCCGCTTATCCTGTATTTTGGCTAAGGTCTTCTGGATACCGCGCCGTCGCAAATGGTCGACAAGTTGGCTTACCTGTTCAGGCTGCTCAATGGCCCGCTGCCACAGCGGCTTACCCGATTGCCGAACGCCGGCCATCTCTGTCCCCACGCTAATCAGTGAGTGGCTGACCTCAACTAAGACGCTACCTTGTTCAATCAATGGGGCCGGAACATTTTCAATAAAGGCCTTGCCTTTTTTGATTAGAACTTGTTTCAAGTTCGTGGCTCCAATTCTGGGTTCAACTTACTTTACAGGAATGAACCATAAAGGCATTTCCAATGTTTGTTCCAAAACAGAAGATCTCGCAGATTCAACGTTACTCTTCAAGACGGCCCATCGATATTCGGCCAATCGACCACAGTACGAAACGCCTCAATCCGAAACACGGGATATAGATTATCAACGGCATCCTTAACTTGTACCCCGGCCTCCAAACAACTCAAATAGATAATTTCAGCCAGATCACCATCTCCTTCAATACACACCGTATCATATCCGGCCTCTTTCACCTGAGCCAAGTATCGCTTAGAGTCTTCACGGGTTAGTCGATACCACTTAAGAGAAGCTTGCATAAACTCTTTCGTCAGTCGAGTTTTCTCAGCAATTCCCTGCGGCGTCAACAAATATCGCAGCCGGCGGCGTTGCATCTGTGCGACTTTAATACATCCCTTTTTAATAAGACGTTTGATGTACCAATTCACACTGCCGACAGCTACCCCGAGTTGATCGGCAATATCTGCCTGGGTAGTATCGGGATTTTCTTGTATATGACTGAGAATTTGAAAGTCGTATTTTTCTGAGGTACGCATAAAAATCCTTGGTCAACTAAAATTCAGTATTTGAATTTCAGCATTTGAATTATTGCCGATCCTGATTGAAATGTCAAAAAAGGAGATTTCTACGAGGAATTTGTTAAGGGTTTAAAAAAATAATGGGCGCCCAGGAGGGGAGCGCCCTTGCCAAAAAAGGAGAGGAAATAAAGAATGAACTACACTTATAATAATACAATACTACCAAGGCTTTTTATAGAGACTTAAGTACTTAATTTTCAAGTGACTTTAGTACTTTTTTTTTGCCCAAAAGTACCTTAAGAACACGAAAATATCAGAGCAATGAACCGCAACAAACCCTTCGATACGCTCTCCACAGGCCTGATCGCCTCAAGCTGCGGTGTTTTACGGATTATCGTACTACTCCGACAGCCACTTGAGACGACAGAGGAGTGGTTTGTCCCTCAAGCGTAACCAGAGCGGTGCCGGTCTCCCCCGCCTCATCAATTGTGCCATAAACCAACCGATTATCATCCAGCCACCCCCACAAGGTTCCGACACTGCTGTCGCTGAGCAAGGTTTGGGCCGAGTCCGTATAAGGGGCTGTTAGAATGGTTAAGTAACCGGGATCGGGATAAAGCGGGTCCTCTTCGCTGGCCTGGCTCAAAGTAGCAGTCACAAAGGCCAGGCTGCCGTTAGGGCTAAAAGAGGTTCGCTCTACATAATCAGTAGCCGGCAGCGGAATGGTATTGATTAAAGTCTCGCTTTGATCGACCACTTGAATAGTGTCCTCAGCCGGCTGGATGATGGCTAGCACTGAACCATCAAGGGCAAAACCGCTGATGCAAAAGGCGTTCTGGGCTTCTGCCGGACAGGCGTAAACCAGTTCCGGCTCACCACCGTCAACAGGTACACTATAGAGATTATCAAATCGACCGCTAACCGCCAGGCCCGGCACATCCGGCTGCAATGCATAAAATAGCCGGCTGCCGTCCGCCGAAAAACGGATCGGGGCGATAAAGCGAGTTTCTTCATTCTGCACGTGATCTAAGACCGTAATCTGATTGGAGCCATCGATTTGGGCCAGCCAAAGGCTGTTGGTATACTGAGCCGGATCAACATCGGTATTGATGATCGTTTGCGTCCAGGCGATGGCTGTTCCATCAGGTGAAACGACAAAATCTGTCGGACTCTGTTCCTCAGCCGGGAGTTGAGTAAACGGCAGCAACTGCTGCTCCCCATCGGCGCTGAGCCGTAGGACCGTTACCGTTTCACTTTCAGGCTCAAATATCGGATAAAAAATCGCGCCCACCGACGTCGCTATCCTGCCAACCGGCAGCCGGCTCAGATTGACCTCGCACGTAGCCTGAGACTCAGGCTCGACTAGAGTCAATACATTCGGGTTTTCAAAATCAACAGTCAAAAGAGCCGGTCGGGTAATTTCCGGGCACAATCCGGCCGGATTAAGGGTTGACAGGTCCGGTGTCGGTGGTACGGCCACAACTTGAGGATCGAGCCGCAAAATCAGGCCATTAACCCAATCAAAAATCAGGTGCTTTTGACCTTCATCAGCCTCTATCTCCCCGGCTCCGTTGAAGGCCAGGTTACCGACCTCACTTTCCTCGCTGGTGGAGTCACCGTCAAAAGGAAGCTCAAAATCAGCCAGGTTTTCAACCCATGCCCGAAGCGAATCTAAGTCGGCTCGTTCCAGGGCCCCGGTTTTTTCAAACTGTTGGCACGGACGCGCTAAGGTATATGATCCGTCCGGACCAATCGTTAGTTCGTTACAAAGCGCGTTAGGGCCGCCGACCAGGCTAAAGCGAATCACTGACTCGCTGCTCTCAGAGACTACCGGCTCAATTGTCTGAGGCTGGGTTTCAGGGGCAGCCACCTGGGTCGGCACGTCCGCGGCAAGCGGCTGCGCGTCGTCAGGTCGCTGCCCAGCAGGTCCGCAGGCAGTCACCGAGAATAATATAGCGCCTACTATCAGAATTAATTGTTTGATCATTGCCACGTTCCTAAAATAAGAAGGGTTTTATTTGACATAAGTAATAACCTTCGCCATTCTACCTTATTTTTATGTAAAATTCAATTATGATCGGTCAGTTGCAAGGCCTATCAAATCAAACACCTCACCCTTTTAATTGCGTAAAATCAAAACGGTTGACGGTATTAAAAGGTTATTGATAAATGAGTTAAGATTTGCTACAATGGCAACGCTTTATTCTTAATATTGCCGGCTATCAGCAGCCCCATGAATGAGGCTGCATCGAAGCGTACGGCCACAAGTTGCTGACCAAATGCTGATTTGGCTAACCTTCAGGTTAAAAACAGTTGCCCTATGGATATGCAGGAAATTTTAAGCAAAGTCATCACCAGCACCAATGAGATTTTTCAGGCCGAAGCCGGTTCGGTGGCTTTGTTAGACTCATCGGGGACGAAACTGGTCATTAGAGCGGCAGTCGGCGCCGGGGCCGATGCGGTGCGCGGGTTGGGGTTGCCGGTGGGCAAAGGGGTCATTGGCTGGGTCGTGTCTAATGAAGAGCCGGCCCTCATCGCCGATGTCTACCGGGATGAACGCTTCTTCAAAGATATCGACAAAGAGAGCGGCTTTCACACCCGTTCAATTTTATGCGTGCCGATGAAAGCCGATGGCCACACTATCGGGGTGATCGAGCTGATGAACCTGCGTCCCGACTATCTCAGCCAAGACGGCGTCAAAATCCTCAGCGTCATTGCCGACCACGCCGCCCTGGCTATTGAGAACGCCCGCTTGCTAGAGCAAACGCAGCAAAAATCAGAGGAACAGGCTTTTCTGTTCGAAGCGATGGCCATTGTCACTTCCGATTTGGCCCTTGATACCGTACTCGATGCGGTTAGTCGCCAAATGGTTGAAGCGCTCAAAGCGGACCTGTGCATCATTTCTCACTGGCCGCTGCAACAAAAGCAGTTGGACGTGATGCAGGCCTATGCCGGCTCCAGGGTCAAACGGCCGGTCCAGCGCGTTAGACCTCTAAAAGATAGCTCAACCCCGCAAACGGTTCTTAAATCACAAAAGTCCGTTTATCTGGAAATTGACTCCCCCACTATCTCACTTGATGAAAAGAGCTGGATGAGAGAGCTTGGCGTCAAAATGCTGTTTCTCATCCCCCTCATTTACCGCCGACAAACTATCGGCCTGGTCGAAATCGGTCGGATTCATACACTGGAACCGGTTACCGCCGGCGAGCTGCGGTTAGCCGAAACGATGACGGCCCAAGCGGCCGTCGCCATTGAGCATGCCCGCCTATATGATGAAGCAACGCGCCATCTGGCCGAGGCCAAAGTATTGCAAGAAGTCATGGTCGCGGCGGCATCGACCCTTGATTTCAATCAAGTGTTAACCGGCACCATTGAAGCCTTACACCGCACCTTAGGTATCGAGCGGCTTGGCTTTTTTCTACCGCCTGAGCAAGGTAAAAACTTTGTCATTAGCCATCCGGCTACGATCGGTTTCGGGCTGGAGAATGCCGGTTTGGAAATTCCTCTGGACGGCAGCGCCATCGGGTGGGTGATCCGTAACGGCAAGCCCATTTTACTGCCGGATGTCAGCCAATTTAGCGATTACTATGAGTTGGTGGCTGATACTCGCTCAGAGCTGTGTGTGCCGGTGCTGTTGAAAGGTCAAGTGGTGGCTGTGCTCAATGCCGAAAGTCCCCGCCTCAATGCCTTCGACCACGAAGCCCTACGCCTATTTAGAGCCATTGCCGCCGAACTGGCCGTGGCCCTTGAGAATGCCCACCTGTTCCAAACTGAGCACCGCTTGGTCAACCAGCAAAAAGCCCTACTTGACGTTTTTGCCGATTTAAGCGCCGAACTAAAATCAGAAACCCTTTTTCAGCGGATCATCGAGCGAGCGATTGAGGTGATCCCCAACGCCAATAGCGGTATCTTAACCGTTCAACGGGGGGAAGAATTTGTTTGCGCCGCTGCCGTCGGTTTTGATCTGCTTAAATTACAACAAATCACCTTTGAGCGCGAGCTGTTTTTGAAATGCCTGCCGCCCCCCCGCGCCGCCGAGCGCCTTTCTCACGACCAGATGATCGCGCTAAGTCAAAAAGGTCTCCAAAGCCATTTCAACCAATATTCGGAAGCCCGTGGCTTAGACCAAATTAAGAGTAGCCTGCGGGCCACCCTGCATGCGGGTGATAACGTGTTGGGCTCGATCGTGGTTGACAGCGTAACCAAGAAAAACGCCTTTACCGAAGA
>JAGRCC010000175.1 GCA_020433785.1 Anaerolineae bacterium | reverse complement strand
ATATTATACAACAACTGGCCGTGAATCCCTCATTAGCCGGGCAAACTTTGGGTCTGGTAGATAATAATAAATTGTAAATTCAGTTAAACGGGTTTAGCCACCACAATTACGCGGTGGGTGTTGTTGGTATAAGGCCAGCAGGTCACAAAGGTTAGCCGTTCGTCATCGGTTGGCGCAATCCACTGAGCGTTTTTGCGGCGAACGTCAGGCGGCTCACCTTTTTCTTTGACAATAGTTTTCATTTCGACGACATAGTTAAATGTCTGGCCATTAGAGGACACAGAAATTTGATCCCCAACTTCTACATTAACTAAATCGCGGAAAACTTCGCCGTTGACGTTATGGTGACCGGCCATGACGGTGTTGCCGGGGTGACCCAACAGCGCCGTGGTTTTGTGCCAGCCGACGGCGTAATCGGCTACCTGCCAGATACTATATTCCCGGCCATCCTTCTGAACCACATTCCAGCCGACCGGAATAATATTGGCGTCGATGCCAACTGAGGGGATTTTAAGGTGATCAGGAATGCCCGAGCCGGTCGGATTGGCTGGGACCTCAACCTGAACAGGCTGCTCCACCACCGGCGGCGGGACCGGCGTAGCGGTCGGCGGCAGCAGCGTCGGCACCGAGGTGGGAGCCGCGGCCACGTCGGTTGGCGTCGGCAAGATGTCGATGGTAACGGAATCGGCGGCGGCTTGCTCCGTGGCGATAACGGCCAGTTCTTCGTCGGTATGAATTACAACCGGCACCGGATCATCAGGGTTGAGGGTTTCGGGCAAAACTTCCGGCAAAGGGACCACCCGCGTGGCGGTTGGGGTAGGGAATTTGGTGGCGGTGGGTGTGGCGGTGGGGCCAGGGCCGGCCCACGGCGTCGACGTGGGCGATACTTCTACAACCGGCAGTGGTATAGCCGGTGGCGCTTCGGCTACCTGCGCCAGAGCCTCAGGCGGCGCCGTCAGGACATATTCCCAGCGCGTCTGAATATCCTGGTAAGCCCAAAACAAGGCGATACCCACCAGAATGATCAAGGTCCAGACCATACTGGCAATTACCAAAGCAATCTGTTCTAAAATAAATTGGGGGTCCTTTAGATTCATAAGCCTTCTGAACTCATGGTGATCGAATTGCGGCTAAAGTTGTGAGCCATTACGCCCAAACCCACCACCATAGCCATAAGCGCCAATATTTGCACCGCTAAATAACCATCGCCAATGATATACGGTCGTGCTCGAAAAAGTTCAAGCCCTAACCGGCTAAGACTGTAAAGGATAACGAAGCACCAAAATGTAAAGCCGGGCCAGGGCCGGGATCGGATTAAAAATAAAATGCCTAAGATGACTAAACCAACGGCGCTCTCATAAAGTTGCACCGGATGTCGAGTGATGCCGGCCACCTCAACCGCCCAGGGCACCGTCGTAACTGCGCCTAAGGCTTCGCCGCCCAAAAACGCACCTACATTAGCGATAACGATTGCCAGGAGCGCCCCATAGGCGGCGGCATCGAGAAAATCGTTGATCGGGATTTGATGGCGTTGTAAATAGATTAGCACTACCAGGCACGCAGTAATCAATCCTGCGCCAGGAGACAGAGCGCTACGCGAAAGCGACAGCGCCTGCATTAGATTGGGCGCATAATTTTCCCAATGGGCCAGCACAAACCCCAACCTCGCGCCGATGATCCCGGTCAACAGTCCGTATAAACCGGCATTGTAAATGTGATCACCGTCAAGACCCAACCGCTCGGCTTGGCGAGCGGCCAGCCATAAGCCGGCCCAATAGGCCACCAGCAAAAAAAGCGGGTAAGTTGGTAAAGCAACAGGTCCGATAAGTATTGTCGGCAGCATGGCAAGATAGTCCGCAGCTTACGTATAAATATCCATGTCCGGCTTACAGATCAGACTTAATAAGCTCAGAAATTTTCGACTCAATGTAGGCTTTGTTAAGCGGGCCGGTAAAGATTTCATTTACCACGCCTTGATCATCGATAAAAATTGTAGTCGGCAGCCCCAACACGTTATAGGCGTCAATGGCCTCCCGATCAGTGTCCAGCAAAATAGGAAAGGTAATGCCATATTCCTTCAAAAATTCAGGGATGGCGTTCGGGTTATCGGCTGACGTATTGTTGATGCCTACAATTACCATGCGGTCGGCATTATCCACCGCGGCTTGCTGAAATTCCGGAAATTCAGTTCGGCAGGGGCCGCACCAGGTGGCCCAAAAGTTCAAGATCACCGGCTTTCCCTTCAAATCGCTCAGCCGCATGGGCTCACCATCGGTACTGACCAGTTCGAAATCAGGCGCCGGGTGGCCGGCGATCGGCGCGGGTTCCAGATTGATCGCATCGCCGGTGGTAATCGTTCCGGCCGCCACCCATGATTTGGACAGCACAATCCAAATGCCGCCCAGAATCAGTGTCAGGCTAATCATTGCCATCCAAAACCAAAGGGCGCGAAAAAACGGGGTGGGTTTATGATTTCTCTCAGCGTTGGCATCGACACTCATTACAAGCTTCTCCTTAGCGGATAATTCAATGGCTTTCCCTTAATATTAAGGGGACTTGGTTAACAAAATATTAACCTTAGTAAGAGTTTATCCGCTAAACAAATTATAACCGTAAATTTTCTGCCCTATTTATAAACGAAATACGGTTACAATTCAAATCAGGGGCGATAGCCGCTAATCTAACATTATGTATAATTCTACCTTAGGCTCGGATTATACACAAGGTTTAAAGTCGGCGGCAGGTCATTGAAGGGTTAACCGGCCAGGCTCGTATAAATAAAAAGCGACCGGCCGGCGGTCGCTTCTTGAAGGCAAATGGGGATAAAGGTTACTCGACGATAATTTTTTCGTCGATCAATTTCTGCT
>JAGRCC010001170.1 GCA_020433785.1 Anaerolineae bacterium | reverse complement strand
GGTGTAACTCAAGGCCATCGCCAGCCAGCCGAGGCTGGGCAGGACCAGCATTAAGCGCCACTGGCCGCTGTTGAAACTCAATCCACTGGCAATAATCATCAGCATAGCGCCGATGACCAGCCCGCCAGTAAAGATGTCCCAGCCCCGCCCCCGTGAGTCGATGGTTAGGCTGTTTAGCCAGGTGCGACTTAAAATCAGGCCGGCATTCACCCCCACGACCAGCCCCACTGCCAGGGCCAGCAGCGTATCCAGCAGCGAGCCGAGCGCGCCCCCCCAGAGCCAGGGATAGGCAATAATCGCTGCCGCGCCCGCCGCCAGCAACATTGGCGTTAATGATATGGGCGCATTTTTTGGCCGGCCAAAAAAAATAATCAGCCCCAGTACCAATAGGCTGATCAGGAGTTGAGTCAGGAGAACCCATTGGCTCTGTACCGGCTCAAATAGGCGGGTGGGCGTCAACAGCAGCAGATAGAGCGAGGCCAGCAGCCAGGCCGCAAACATGCTGCGCTCCCGGACCGGCCGCCACAAGAAAAACAGCAGCGCCAGCGGTAGAGCCAGAGTCAGCGCCTGACCGAGACCGGCCCACACCGGGTCGATGACCAGATCGATGCCGCCGACCAACTGCCAGCCAAAACTGACCATCACCACCCACCCAAAGGCGGCGATGGTCAAAACCCGACCGAGACAAGATGTGTTTGATATGGCTTTGTTCATGGGTGGTTTCTACTCTCCCAGCCAGCCATTGATAACCACGTCGTCACAGCCAGGCAGCGCTTCTTCCAGGCGGGCTTGCAAATGCTCCGGTAAATCGGTGCGTGGGTCCGTGACGTATAGAAAAGGCGCGTGGATGTCACCGGCGGCTTTCTGCCCGGTGAAAGGGTTGACCGAGATTTCGTGGGCGTGCTTGGCCGCGATAGCCGCTCGCCGCTGCCACACTTTGCCCGTACGGTTGTACTCAAGCTGAATATCGCTGCCGTAAGCTTTAACCAACTCGTAAATGTGGGTCACTTTATTGCGACTTTGAGCCAGGGCCAGGGCCAAGCTGCGGCGCGACTCGGCGCTCAGATCGGCGAGGTTGTCGTTGGCGACCGTGGCTTGTAGATCAGTCGGGACGATTTCCGCCAATAGGTCTCGCAGTTCCTTATCCAGCGAACCGTTTCCATTAGTTGGCAATACCGGAGCCGGGAGATCATTATTGTCCGGCGACGGGTGGTGGCCGGTCAGCATCGTTAGCAGCCGATAGCAGTCGTTGCTCCAGGTACGGCGCGCCCGGATGGCCCGTCCCACCAGCTGCTGCCAGGCGGTGACGTTGCGGGTCGCGGTGGCGTCGATGAGCAGGTTGGGTTTAATCACATTCCAGCCGGTTCGGGCCCAATTCGAGACAATGACCAGGTTCACCGGCAGTTCAGGGGCATCGACAATCCGGGCGGTCAGATCATACATCAACTGTTTGCGATGGTTATTGCCGGGCATCGGCACCGCAAAGAATTTTTGGCGCGCCCCGCTCACCTGCTCGAGTTCCGCTACACGCGCCTGCCGAAAAGCCCGGGCTAAGATGGCATAATCGAAAAAGGTTTGCTCTAGCGTTTGCAGATTGATGTTTCGCCGGTCAAGTCGGCTTAACAGCCGTGGCTCCACCGACTCGGCCAGCTTGAGCCGCTTTATCCGGCGGCGCATCGGCTTGAGGATGTGGCGATTGAAATCGCCGGGGCGGGCGGTATGAATATTGCGCAGCGAAGGCAGATAGTCGTTAATCAACTGGTCGAAGCCGGTGTGCAGTTCCTTTAGCACCTCGTCGGATAGATCCAAACCCTGGGTGGCCAGCCCAAAAATTGCCTCGCTGGCGTTGCCGTGCATCAATCTGGCCTCGATGAAAGCCGCAATGCGCTCGGTCAGCGGATCGGCCTCGTCATAGGTCAGATACATTTCGCTGGACAGCGCCGCCAGCACGGTGAAGCGAGGGTCGCCCAATATTTGTGAAAACAACCCGGCCACACCTTGATAGCCGGGGGTGGCTACGCCTTTCTTCCAGTGGATGCGCCGCCCCGTGTCAAACACGATGGCGCTGCTGACGGGGCGAACCCGATTTTCCGCCTCGATGATCGCTTTAATGGTTTCGACCCGACCCTCGCCTAGACGCATATACCAATCGCTTAGGCCGTCGTATAGGCCGGTGATGGTGGTGGCCAGTAAATCTTT
>JAGRCC010001169.1 GCA_020433785.1 Anaerolineae bacterium | reverse complement strand
TTGGCTCAGATCAGCCGCCGGTAATTTTAACCGTGTAGCCGGCTTCTTCCAACATGTCCTTTAATTCATCCACATCGCCGCGCCCGGCCCAACGGTTGCTGCGGCGATCCCACCAGATGCGATCTTTTAATAGTTCACGTAGTTTATCGCGCTCATTGACCGGAAATACAATCGTGCGGTCTCGCCGCCCGATTCGGATGATAATGCCTTCGTCACTCATAGTTGTGGCTCCTTCACGTTCTTATGGTTGAATTATAATCAGGCTAAGACCATTAAGCCAAATTTTGGGTTTGACATTCAACTGGTCTTCGAGTACCCTCCCCGCATAAAAGCAATTTTTAAGCATTCAGCTATCAGCTTTCAGCTTTTTACTCGCAGGATTTACAAGAGGTGTAAACATTAGTTTAATCCTGATAATCTTGTAAATCTTGTCTAAGTTTCTGACCCAAAGTGTAAGAAGCTGGTTAATAAGATCCTAAATAATCCGATTCAGGAGAACAACTTATGTCCAATCACAACCAAGTTCAACTCTTTGACCGTGCCGCTAACTTTGCCACCCGAACCGCTCTAATCGATCCGAACGGGAAATATACCTACCAACAACTGCTCGATGCCTCGGCCGGTGCAGCTGCCGGCTTGCTGGCCGGCGCTGACGATTTGCAAGAAACCCGCGTGGCTTTTTTGGTTCCGTCCGGTTTCGATTATGTAGCCACCCAGTGGGGCATCTGGCGAGCGGGTGGTATCGCCGTGCCGCTGGCTATCTCTCACCCCCGGCCTGAACTGGAATACGTCATAACCGATGCTGACGCCGCCATCGTCGTGGCCCATCCCGAATTTGCCGAGCGTCTCCACCCCATCGTCCAAGAACTCAACTTGAAATTTCTTCTCACCACCGACCTGCTGAGCACACCGGCCGGCCCTCTTCCGGAAGTCGATGCCGGCCGCCGGGCGATGATTCTCTACACCAGCGGCACTACGGGCAAACCCAAAGGGGTTGTCTCCACCCACGACAATATTCAGGCTCAGGTGACCGCGCTGATTTCGGCCTGGGGCTGGACCCCGGACGACCATATTCTGCATGTGCTGCCGCTCCACCACACCCACGGCATCATCAACGTCTTGACCTGCGCTCTCTGGTCGGGCGCCATTTGCCAGATGCTGCTCGGCTTCAAGGCCGATGAGGTCTGGCAGCGCTTCCTCGACGGCGACCTGACTCTGTTTATGGCCGTGCCGACCATCTACAACCGGCTCATTGCGGCTTGGGAAGCGGCTTCCGTTGAAGAAAAAGCGGCGATGTCGGCGGCCTGCGCTCGCTTCCGGCTGATGGTTTCGGGGTCGGCGGCGCTGCCGGTTAGCGTGCTCGAACAGTGGGAGGTTATCAGCGGCCAGCGCTTGCTGGAACGCTACGGTATGACCGAGCTTGGCATGGCCTTGTCGAACCCGCTGCACGGCGAACGTGTGCCGGGCTTTGTCGGCGCGCCGCTGCCCAACGTCGACATCCGGCTGGTCGATGACAGCGGCCAGGTGGTCACCGTCGATGGTACGCCGGGGGAAATTCAGGTCAAAGGCCCGAATGTGTTCCTGGAATATTGGCGGCGGCCCGAAGCCACGGCTGAGGCGTTTCAAGACGGCTGGTTCCGCACGGGTGACACGGCCGTGCGGGAAAACGGCATCTACCGCATTTTGGGGCGCAACTCAGTGGATATCATTAAGACCGGCGGCTACAAGGTCTCGGCCCTGGAAATCGAGGAAACGCTGCGCACCCACCCCAACATTCAGGAGTGCGCCGTGGTCGGTGTGCCCGACCCCAAATGGGGCGAGCGGGTCTGCGTGGCTTTGGTCTTGAAGCCGGACCGCCAGCTCACCCTGGACGACCTGCGCGATTGGGCCAAGGAGCAGCTCGCACCCTACAAAATCCCCAGCGACATGCAGTTGGTGGCCGATTTACCGCGCAACGCGATGGGCAAAGTGACCAAGCCGGA
>JAGRCC010000174.1 GCA_020433785.1 Anaerolineae bacterium | reverse complement strand
CGGAAGCCACTGAAGCGAATCGACATTTAGTCGAGAGCCAAACTGTAACGCTCGAAAAAGACGTAAGTGAGACCGACCGCTATGGGCGATTGCTGCGGTATGTGTATGTAGGGCCGGTTATGGTTCAAGAGGAGTTGCTAAGGCAGGGCTTAGCTCAGGTTTCGACCTATCCGCCCGACGTAAAATACGTGGATCGATTCCTGGCTGTCCAACAGGTAGCTCAGGCAGCGGGGGCCGGCCTGTGGGGCTTCACCCCACAGGGACAACCTGAAGCCCCTATTGTAGGGGGCGGGGTTGTTATTGTGGGTGTAGATAAACGGGCCGAATTTGTGGACATCCAAAACAATTCGGGGGCTACGGTTGATTTATCCGGCTGGAATCTACTTTCAGACAGAGGCAGTCAGAATTGCACCTTGGGCGGGACCATTCAGCCGGGTGAGACACTTAGGGTCTGGGCTATGGCTGAAGACGCCGGGCGAGGTGGCTTTAATTGTGGCTTCGGTACGAATATCTGGAACAACTCAGAGAAGGATCTGGCTATACTGTACGGTCCGGGTGGGGCGGAAATTTCTAGGTGGTAAATAAAAAAACGCCGCGAGTCCTCTCTCACGGCGTTTTCGATTCTTCTGTCGCCCTCTCCCTATTGTTCCATTCGCCTCGTAATCTCGCTATTGAGTTGTCTTAAATATTCGCGATAATCATTTGGGCCAAGATCGGTTTCAACACGATTCAGACTTTGAACAGCAAAGATCATGTGGCCTTCAATAACCTCTTCTAATGATGTGGGCTCAACCTCTTCTAATGATGTGGGCACCTCTGCATCTTCTTTTAAAAATTCTCGGTTTTCTACCCAACTCAGAAGATAGGGCGGGTATTCTCCGTTCGGGAACATTGAATGCAGCAAATCAATAGTGGCTTCAGCCGATTTACTAGCTTGCTCTATCATCTCATTAGTGATATATACGTTATTCATGACTGTCTCCTTTGGTTAAGAGTTAATGTGTTTTGATTACTCGTATGGAATAAAATCGCTGACCGTAGACTCCAGGTCTAGATCAAGGTTCAAATATCGTTGGGTTGTTTTCACAGACGCATGCCCCAGCAACTTGCTTATCTGCGTTATCGGCACCCCCGCTTCATAACCCAACTGCGCGAAAGTACGGCGCAAGTCATGCGGTGCTAAATCCGGTTTATCGATAGCCTGCCCAGCCTGGTTAACGACCTTGAACACGCCGACGGCAGACAGCGACTCGCCGACGTTGCCGGCCCGGTCGATGCTGCGGGCTATGAGGTCACCCGGCCCGGCAGCGATGGTCATCTGCCAGCGGGCTAGATCGGTGGCCAGGGCCGGCTTGATTGGGACCGCCCGGCGCTTCGAGCCTTTGCCCTCGACATCGAGCACAACCCGGAATCCGCGTTTGATTTTTTGTTGCTTGACCGCTTCAAAGGTGAGGCCGGTCAGTTCCTCACGCCGTAGGCCGGCACCCACCAACAGGCCCAAGACGATTTTGTCTCGGAAGCATTTCGGTGTGTTAGCGCCACACGTGGCCAACAACGCTTTAACTTCGGCCTGGTTCAACCACGTATGAAATTTTTGCCCCTTGGGCGCTTTGATCTGAATCGCCTCTTGTAACGCTTCCAGCCGGTAGATCGTCGCCTGCACCGCTGCGGCCGTTTCCGGCGTCGCGCCGGCTTTCGCTTCCAGGGCAACGGCACTATGCCAGTGAGTAAGCGCTGACTTGAGGCAGCGCCGGCCCGAGGACGGCAGCTCGCGAGCATACACGCCCACCGAGCCGGCGTCGGCGAAATTGACGCCGGCGTCAAGGGCGCGAGTTAGGGCGGCTCGATATTTGAGCTTTGAGGATTCGGCCAGCGGTGCGCGGTCGATGTAGTCTAGAATCGAGCCATTAGAGAGAGTTATTAGCTGGCTCATCAGTCCTTAACCTGTTCCTTGCAATATGACCCATCACCCATTTTTTGCGGGCAGTACCAGCCCTCAAACTTCTTTGACCGCTTCATCGGCCCATGATACGGGCAGACCGGCGGCCCGCCGGCGTCGGCTGGTGCGCTCGCGGGGCTTGGCCCGTTAGTAACCGGCTGCCAACCATCGGTGAGTAGTTTTGTTTCGAGCTGGTTGATCTTGTTGAGCAGGCCGGACGCCGACAGGTCACGTAGAGTGATGAGCCACTCAAGACCGTTTGGGCTGGTCATTTTGGCGGTGGCACTGGCCGGTGCCTCAGGGAGCATGGTCGGTTCACTTTTCATAGGTTAACTCCTTTAGAGCATGGCCCGGCTCACCAGGCCGGGCCATATTGATTAGTTGCTGCCGTAGTTGTGTGCAAACTGGAATCGGTTGACCGGCTCATCGTAACCCAACCAGTCCTCAGTGCTACCTTGGTCGCACACGTGAGGCGGTAACGCCGTGGACCGATCCGGCTCATTTGACCGGCTCATTTGCGTCGATTCGTGGCCCATGAGCCGCTCAGTAATCATCATCGTATAAATGTGTTGGCACGGCCGCCGGTCGCTGGCTTCGACCCGGTGGTGGTAGTCGGTACAGTCACACGACCACACCAGGTTGTGAGTGACCTGGTAGTGGGGCCAGCCGGTGACAGGTGAGTGATCACCTTTCGAGGCCATGACCCGCGCCCGGACCAGACCAGAATCGAAGTTCGACTCTATGACCCGACCCTCGATAACCAGGCGAGCCGCTCGAATAACTCGCGACTCGTCAGCGCCCGGTTCGCTGGCCAGCTCGCGAGCGATGGCGTAAACGTCGGGCCGGTCGTGCTCAATGGCGGCCCATTGAGCCTTGACTTTATTTTCCTGGCCCATCGGGAACCAGGCGACCTCGCAGCCATTGCGGACGATGTACTGCCGGGCTGGGCGGTCAAAAAAGACTTTGCAGAATACAACTGGTGGTGCTATAGTTTCCATAGAACATCCTTTCTTGGGTGTTGGTAAAAAGCGGCTTCCTGTTCTTGGCGGGACGGAGCCGCTTTTTTGCTTGCTTGATGTAGCTATTGTATCATTTTACGATACTGTTGTCAAGTTATAAATTAATAATATGTCTTTTTTATTGACAAAAGTATCATAATTCAATATACTTGTATCAAACCATTAAAATTGTCAATTGTATCGAATTAGTATATATTTCGGAGGTATGCCAACAATGATCGTGACTTTCAAGCAATACCTAAATAAATTGGAAGCAGAGGAAAGCGTCTTACCCAAAGAGCAGAGGCGCGACATTCCTTCTATCACCTCGTTGGCTGACGAGGTAGGTATTAGCCGAGTCCAGCTACAGCGCCTTGTGTCAAACGAGACAGAGGGTATCAAGTTTGAATTGGGGGGGAATATTATCAAAGCCATGCGCAAGCGCGGTTTTGAAATGAATGTATCGGACCTACTGGAGTATTACGAATGAAGGTACTAATCGGCTACGGCCGCAAGAGTCGCGCCGACTCTGCCGACGTTGCCTCGCTTCAGCGTCAACGGGCCAGCGTCGAGAAGATAGCCACCGACCGGGGCCTGGAGCTCGAATGGTATCAAGACTATGACCTATCCGGCTTCTATGAGGATTCGCGCCTAGAGTGGCAAAAGGTACTTAACCGGCTGGCCGATCCGGATGTGGCCGGCGTCGCGGCCGAAACGCTGGACCGGCTATATCGCAACGTCGGCGACTTCCAGCGGTTCAAGGCCCGACTCGATGCCCTCGGTAAAGTGCTACTAATAGGCAACCTGGCCGGCGTCGATGGGTCCACCGCCCTGGGTAAATTTGTGCTTGACCTCCAGGCCGCGCTGGGTGAACTAGAATACCGCGTCGCTTCCGAGCGGCAGCGCCGGGCAGCTCGTGACCTCAAGTATAATAAGGGCCGGCATGTTGGATCGATTCCGTTTGGCTGTGACCGCGATAGGCACACAAAACACCTAATCCCGACCGGCCGATATTACTATTTCAATCCCGATTCGGAGGCGACCGCACCCGGACCGGTGCCCGACGATCTAACCGGCGAAATCGAAGCGCCTAACCCACCCGTAGGCTATGAGGTTCGATACTACCACGATGCCTTGAGAGAACTATTCACCCTCTATTCTAGCGCCGAACTGTCGGCGACAGATACGGCCAACGCCTTACACCAGGCCGGCTGGTATTTCTGGGACAGTTCGCACTCGATTCCGAAACCATTCAACGCGATGAATGTTGACAGTATTACCCGGCGAGCGCATATTTACGCCGGACAAATTGAGCCAGGCCAGCCGGGCGCACACGACCCGATCTTGCCGGTTGAGTTATGC
>JAGRCC010000173.1 GCA_020433785.1 Anaerolineae bacterium | reverse complement strand
GGATGTCAAGTGCGTAACTCCTAATGATTATCACGATTTTATTTATCAAAATTCGGTAAATCTTGCCGTAGGTCCTGTCTAAATTTTTTCACCACGGTTTAGGGCAGAGCTACCAGTCCTCATTAGTTAGTCAACTTTATCTTTTTCCAAACACCCAATTATAGGTCATTATAGCAGGTACCAACCAAAACCCAATCTACACCACTTCATCGGTCCAGACCTTGAAACCGGCCAGTATATTGGGACCGAAGGTGGTGCTGAGAGCGACATCGGCGGCATCGCGACCCCGCGCCATTAGCACCCGACCGATACGCGGCACGTTGTTGCGAGCGTCAAAAATATACCAACGGCCGCCCAGGTAGGCCTCGAACCAGGCCGAGAAATCCATTGGGTCGTCGGACGGCGGCACTCCGATATCGCCCAGGTAGCCGGTACAGTAGCGGGCCGGAATATTCATGCAGCGGCAGAAGGTAACGGCGAGGTGGGCGTAATCGCGGCAAACGCCCACCCCTTCATTATATGCCTCCCAGGCTGTTCGGGTGGCGCGGGCATGCTCGTAGCCAAAGGTAATGTGATTATGCACGAAATCGCAGATGGTCTGGACGCGCCCCCAGCCGGTAGGCGACTCGCCAAAAAGGTTCCACGCCGTTTGGGACAGCCGATCGGTGTCGCAATAGCGGCTGCCCAACAGGAAGACCAGCGTCTCTTCGGGTAGATCTTCCACTGGATGCTGCGGGGCTGAGGGGACAATCAAATCCGTCTGCCCCGAGTCGTTCACAACGGCATCGGTTGAGAGACGGATCTGGCCCTGTGGCGCAACGATGCGGCTGCACCAGTTGCCGAAGCCATCGCGATAGGCCGTGATGGGGACCGAGGGGCTGGTGATCAGGTGGTCGGGAACGACGATGTCGGACACCCGCGTAAAATGGATGTGTAACGCCAAGATCATCGGCGTGGGTTGGGGACAATCGTAGGTCAATTCATAGCCAACGCGAATTTGCATAATGAGCCTCCTTTTGTGATACACTTTGGGCGTTGTGCTTCAGGGGTGTCGACTCAACGATTGGCATATGAAATCGCATCGTCTTTCCCCGGTTAATCGTTTGACGACGGTTTAGCCACGAATATTAGGTTGTTTTACAAGGGGTTAGGGAATGGGCGGCAAAGAACGCTCTTTGTTCATTGCCAACGGAGTGTGTCCATAAGGGATAATACTTCGAAGGAGGATATTCATCAACTTTTGCTGTTCAGGATGGATAGCGTACTCAAATGATTACCTGGCTGTCGCAGCATGGCGATGCTGTGGCAGGTCTGACACAATTTTTCGGTCTCAATTACAACTTTCCCCGGCTGTGCCGCAATTTAGGACAGGCTGGATGGTTAGCTGGGTGAGTGGCTGCAATCGCATCGTGGCAATTTGGGATAAATAGATTCCTCTTTATCTGAAGGTACGATAACTATAGCCATCGCGGCATCAATCGGTTGGTCATTTAGCGGTAGCGCCTCGCCGATACCGCAGTTGCCGAAGGATTGTCTGGGCGAATTATAAACCGGCACCGTAATATGCCAGTCAGTACTACAGAGCCATGCTTATTAAGCAATACCGTTCGATTGTAATCAGTAGACCGCCGTATCTTAGTATGCCGAATGATATCGAGCAGTCTACTGATTATATTATAGGGCAGTGCTCGTGCTGTTTTAGAACGGTCTTATCTATAACTAGGAAAAACAACGTAGGATTAGGAAAGGAACGGAGCTAATCATTTTTTTGTCGTTTATTTCCGCAGCCGTTATTGTCTTTCACAAATTATTGAGAGGATTCGAGTAGACGTTTCAACGTAGACTCGTCAAAAGGATTCTCACCTGCTTTCAACGCATCAATCCAAGCCTCTCGGCTGGGAGCAGAACCAACTTTATCTACATAAAATTCAAAATCTTTGATAGCATCAGCAAATTTTCCTAGTAAGGCTCGGTTGACGCCACGACTATCGCGGATAAACGCTTTGTCCGGGGCTAATTTTACGGCCTGGTCACAAACCCACTCCACATCAGCAGCCTGTTGCCATAAGCTACCGAACCAACATAGATGATTCCAGGCTAAAGCAGAAATTTCAAGATCCGGAGCCAACGTTAGAGCTTGTTCATAGTTAGCAACCGCAGACCTTATATCACCTTTCTTAGCTAAGGTTTGTCCCATTTCAATCATTCCCTTACCTGATTCTAATAGCGGATCAATTTCTAGATTCGAATCAAAATCCATTGCTTTTCTGAATTGAAACATTGCCTCATCAATATTACCTACACCTGCTTGTGCCCGACCTGCAACTACAAGTGATTGAGGCATAAGGGGATGATTAGGACAAGTAGATTGATAGCGATAGTTTATAGGTAAATATTCCTCCCATTCTCCAGTATATCTCAAATTGCGAGAAACCAATTGGCATGGTGGAAGGATGAACCTTCTTTTCAGTAAAAGAATAGTTTTATCACTTGATGAAGAAGCGAGTTGCGTACCGTCAGGACTCCAAGCTACGCTAAGTACGGCATCATTATGTTTTTGCAATGTGGTAATAACCTTCTTATTGACCGTATCCCAGATAATAACTGTGTGGTCAGTTGAAGCAGAAGCGATTTCAGTACCATCAGGGCTCCAAGCTACTTCATTAATACCATCAGTATGTTTTTGACGGGTAATAGGCTGGTAGTTAATTTTAACATTCCAGATACCAATGACTCGGCCTGAAGCGAAGGCTATCTGTGTGCCATCAGGACTCCAGGTCAAATCATTAATCGGATCGCTATGATGCAGAGTAGTGATAGCCTCACCGCTTGCCACATCCCAAACAGTTATTGTCTTATCAGCCGACGCAGAGGCAATCTGAGTTCCATTAGGATTCCAAGCTACACCCCACACGATTTTGCGGTGACCCTGAAGAGAATTCTTAATCTGACCTGTGGCGACATCCCAAATTATAACGGTCTGATCCGCTGACGCGGAAGCGATTTGAGTACCGTCAGGGCTCCACGACAAACTAACGACCCAACTTGTATGTCCGTGAAGAGTGGTGATGATCTGACCAGTATTAATATTCCAGATAACAACACTCTGATCATCTGAGGCTGAGGCAAGCATATTCCCATCAGGACTCCACGTTACAGCGTTGACTAAGTTTGTATGACCCTCAAGGATTAAAATAGGTTGACCGATAGCGACATCCCAGACGAAGACCTGGTGATCATCTGATGCGGAAGCGAGTTTTGTACTATCGGGACTCCACGCTATATCTATGACTTCGGCAGTATGTCCTTGGAGTGAAGCGCTGGAGTGACCAGTCGCGACGTCCCATATGATAATGGTTTGATCAGATGAAGCAGAGGCGAGTTTAGAACCATCGGGACTCCATGCTACTTTCCAAACAATATCACTATGGCCTTTGAGATCAAGGATAGCCTCACCGCTTGCCACATCCCAAACAGTTATTGTCTTATCAGCCGACGCAGAGGCAATCTGAGTTCCATTAGGATTCCAAGCTACACCCCACACGGTGTTGCGGTGACCCTGAAGAGAATTCTTGATCTGACCTGTGGCGACATCCCAAATTATAACGGTGCGGTTTCGAACGGCAGAAGCAAGTTGAGTACCGTCAGGGCTCCAGGCTGCATCAAATACCTCTCCAGCTTGGCTCTTGAGTTTCATTACAGACTGACCCGTGGAGGCCTCCCAAATTATAATCGTCTTGTCAAACGAGGTGGAGGCGAATTGATTGCCATCAGGACTCCAGGCGACACTAGTGATTCCATCACTGTGGCCTTGGAAGGTAAGCTCAGCCTGCTCAGTAGTCAGGTCCCAAATAATTATCTTGCCATTTCTTGAACCCGTAATAACCTTTGAGCCGTCGGGACTCCACGATACACTAAGGACCCCATCGGTGTGGTTATTCAAAGTTGCTATGGGTTGACCGGTAATTATATCCCAAATGATTACGGTCTGATCCTCTGACGCAGAAGCGAGCTGAGTACCATCAGGGTTCCAAGCAATACTATTGACCCAATCAGTGTGCTCCTTAAGAACTAAATTAGGTTGCCCCGTTGCTACTTCCCAAATGATAATAGTCTTATCATCCGACGCGGAAGCGAGTTGAGAGCCATCAGGACTCCATACAACACGATTAACAATATCAGTATGACCTTGGAAGGAAGTATCTAAAGGGGAATAAAAATACGGTGCTTGATCAATTGCTCTTGGACGCTCATCTCCATTAGCCATTTTCTGAGCTTCAAGGGCTAGTAGAAGAGCAAGTTGCGGGTTTTGCTCTAGTAAGATCTGTGCCTCAACAGCCAACTGTCGTGCAGTAGCAATTCTAGCTTGTTGTTGAGCTTCGTTTTGGGCTTCGATTGCTTGCTGTCCCCTAGTTTCGGCTGCAGCTTCTGCTATTCTCGCTATGGACGCCTGATTAGCTACGTCAGTCGCCCGCAGTTGTAACTGACCTAAGGCAACTGTAGCAGTACCTAAGGCTAATTCCTCTGCGTGGCGTAAAGCTCGGGATGTTTCTGCTGCTTCTGTTTGTTCCTTGGCCCTTTTTTGAGTAATCCAAAGCGAAAAAGTTAGAAAAACAATAATCAATAGAGCAATGATACCTATGCCTAGTATAACTCGGCGTTGCTGCGCTGCCTGTTCAGACGCTATTCTTTCAGCCAAGGCCACACTGGCTTGAATGAAGTCATATTCGGCTGGAGCCAGATCGTCAGGCCGTGCTGCTAACTTTTCCTTTGCAATTACTAGTGGTGCTCCGCGTAATAACGCTCCTTCATCTTGGTCCGTATCCTTCCATTGCTTAAGATATGCTTGCAGACTCAACTTCCAAGTTAGAAACTCCCGGTCTGCCTCCAGCCAGGTTTGTAATTGTTCCCAGTGGCGGAGCAGAGCTTCGTGAACCACTTCGACTGTTTCTTCACCTGTCTCGTTTTTGTTGGTTACCACGAGCCGTTCACTTGCCAAGCGAGTTACTAGCGGCCAATGGGTTTCTAAGTCACGTCGGTAAGCCAGGCGGCGGGTATCTTCGGTGCCGATGCCAGGGGTGACCAATTGGATCAAAATGCGTTTGGCCTGTGCCTGTTCAGTCGAACTGAGGCTTTGATAGGTCCGGTCGGCGTGGCGGCTCAATGCCCCTTTTACCCGCCCAATGGCTTCATAAGCGATGTGGGTCAGAGTATGCTGATGCTGGTGCTGCCACAGTTCAGTCAAGGCAAACTGCAGCAGAGGCAATCGACCTGATTCTTCACCTACATCATCCAGCAGGCGCTCGACCAGTTTGTCTTCAAAGATTACTCCTTGTAATGTGGCAGGTTTGATAATGGCTTTAGTAAACTCTTTTCTTGTCATAGGACCGAGTAATTCTGTCTTTCCTTGCAGCGCATCGGCGAAGGGGCGGTAAAGCGATGCTTGGGCTAAAAAGTCGGCTCGCAACGTTAGCACCCAATGGGTCGCGCTTCGGTCTGTTATCGGGCGATCAAGTGTCGCTAGTAGAAGGCCCAGAAAATGCTGGCGAGTGGTCGTATCTTGGCACAGGGTATAGAGTTCCTCAAATTGGTCTGCGATGATTAGTAGGTGATGGTTGGGCCAAACTTGGTGGATGGTATCAAGATAATCGGACAGGGGCGAACGGCCCTCGTGCAGTCGGACAGCCAGGTCGCGGGCTTCGCCGGTTAGTTTGGTTTTTCCCAACTCTGGTTCTAGGAGGGGGATTAAGGTACCTGCAAGGCTGAGAATAGGATTATTGCCAGGGCGGAAATCGGCGATTAACCAGTTTCCTTCTCGCCTGAGTACAGGAATTAGCCCAGCAAAAACGATGGAGGATTTGCCACTGCCGGACGCTCCCAATACCGCTACCAAAGGTTTTGGTTCTTCCAGATAATCCGTGT
>JAGRCC010001168.1 GCA_020433785.1 Anaerolineae bacterium | reverse complement strand
AATGGCCTGTTAAACAAGGTCTTGTTTCGGACAGGTGGCAACTATAGTCACGAGGTTAGGGGCAAATTATGACTCGTACAATTAAATCCGCAGCGGTGATTGGAGCCGGCACAATGGGGGCGGCGATTGCCGCGCTGCTGGCTAATGTGGGTCTATCGGTGCTGCTGCTCGATGTGATTCCGCAGCAGCTTACCACGGAGGAGGAGGCCGGCGGGTTGACGTTGGCCGATGCGGCGGTGCGCAATCGGCTGGCGCGGGCCGGGTTTGAGCGGGCCTGCCGGGCCAAACCCGCGGCTTTTGCCGATCACGCCGCCGAGCAGCGGGTAACCATCGGCAACGTTGAGGATAATTTAGCCCAATTGGCTGAAGTCGATTGGATCATCGAAGCCATTATCGAGCAGCTTCCGCCGAAACAGGCCTTGATGGCTCAGATCGAAACCGTGCGCCGATCCGACAGCTATGTCACCAGTAACAGTTCCGGCCTGCCTATGGCAGCCATTACCGAGGGGCGCAGCCTGGATTTCAAACAGCATTTTTTGGGGACACATTTTTTTAATCCCCCGCGCTACCTGAAGCTGTTGGAAGTTATCCCCACGGCTGATACCGATGCTGACGTAACCCAAACGGTGGCCCAATTTGCCGAGTCAACATTGCAAAAAGGCATTGTTTACTGCCGCGACACGCCTAATTTCATCGGCAACCGGCTGTACTCTTTCAACTACAGTTTTGTCGTCGGTCACGCGCTGGAGCACGGCTACACCATCGCCGAGGTCGATGCTGTGACCGGGCCGCTGCTGGGCCGGCCTAAAACGGCCACGTTCCGGCTGCTCGATCTGATTGGGATCGATATTGTCACCCATATGACCCGTAACCTGGCGGCGCTAATCCCCACTGATCCCTATGGTATTATTTTACAAGATACTAAGCTAAATCGGCTGTTCGACGAACTGCTGCAACGCCGCTGGTTGGGCAATAAGAGCGGTCAAGGGTTTTATAAAAAAGACCCCAACACCGGCGACCGCCTCTGTCTGATGCTTCAATCCGAATCGCTCACGTACAGCCCGCCGGAGGAGCCGGTTTTTGCGGCAGTCGAGGCAGCGCAGGCCATTGATGATTTGGGCCAACGGGTAGCGCTGCTGCTGAGCGATGAGTGGCGTCATGATCGCGGCGCGCAGTTGGTGCGGGCGCTGCTTAGTTTTGAACTGGCTTACGCCGCGTCTTGCGCTCCGGATATTGCTTACTCGCTGAAAAGCATCGATGATACCATGCGCTGGGGCTTTGCCCATCAAGCCGGTCCGTTCGAGTTGTGGGAGCGGCTCGGCGTGGCGAAGACGGTCGAGATGATCGAAGCTCAAGATATACCGGTGGCGTTCTGGGTTCACCAGATGCTGGCGGCGGGTATCGAACATTTTTACCAGAAAGAGGGCGACCAAATCATCGCCAGTTATGATTGTGAGATCAAGGCTTACCGATCGCTGGCCGAGTTGAAATTGGCCTGAACCAATCCCCCTAAATTGGTCGTTGTCGCCGCCAACCCGGCATATTAGAATGGGTAAAAACAGGAGGCTGTGATGCAATTCTATATTGTTGATGTTTTTACCGAAAAAAAATATGCCGGGAACCAACTGGCCGTCATCCGCCATGCGGCCGATCTCACTACGGAAACGATGCAAGCTATCGCTCTGGAGATGAACTACTCGGAAACCACCTTCATTTTGGGCGACGCCGCCCGTGACGGCGGTTATGATGTGCGGATTTTTACCCCCGCCGAAGAAGTTCCCTTTGCCGGACACCCCACCCTGGGGACGGCTTTCATTATCCAACAAAAAATCATTCAATCACCGGTCGATAAGGTTATTCTCAATTTGAGAGTCGGCCCGATTCCGGTCACGTTCAGTTATCGCGATCAGCAGCCGGGTGAATTGTGGATGCACCAGCGCCCGCCGGATTTTGGCGAAACCTTTACGCCGGAAACGCTGGCCGCCGTGCTTAATCTCAATATCGAGGATATCGATCCTCGTTTTCCGATTCAAGATGTTTCAACCGGTTTGCCTTTTATCATTGTCCCGCTACAATCTCTGTCGGCAACAAAACGCTGCCGCGTCAACCTCGATCGGTTTGAGCAGCTAATTAAAACCTCACAGCGAGCCAGGGCCGTTTTTGTTTTCTGCGCTGAAACGTATCAGGCCGAAAACCGTCTCAACGCCCGGATGTTCTCCCCCTATTACAGTGTCG
>JAGRCC010000172.1:197-2386 GCA_020433785.1 Anaerolineae bacterium | reverse complement strand
GCACATCCGTGTTAGCCCCGATATCGAGCATAAAGCTAAAGCCATTATCCTTGATGGTCGGAAAAATAGTGCTCAGCGCCGGCCGTTTGATGCCGGTAATCCGGCCCAACCCAAACAGCGACGCGGCCAGCGCCCCGCCGGTATTGCCGGCCGTGACAAAGGCATCGCTTTCTTTATCCTTCACCAGCCGCAGCGCCACCACCATCGATGAGTCTTTTTTGTGTTTCACGGCCGCAGCCGGGTCTTCCGTCATCTCGATGACTTCACTGGCCGCGATAACCGGCAGATTCAGGCCGGCGGTTTGGTGTTTCGCCAATTCCGCCTCGATGGCTTCCGGCCGGCCAACGAGTTGAACGGTCACGCCAAAATCACGGGCGGCCCATACCGCCCCATGAACCGCTGCTGCTGGAGCAAAATCTCCGCCCATTGCATCCAGAGCAATTTTCATACTAATCTCCTTGTGGAATTCAAAGCGATAGTAGGGGTAGAGGGTAAGGGGTAGGTAGTAAGGAAGAAGGAATAACCTTCTCATCCTTTAATGCTTATCCCCTAATCCCTAATCCCTACCCCCTACCCCCTTGGGTTAATTTTATCCAATACATAAACGTCGCGACGTTGCGGCAGAGTCGGACAGATTATAACATATCCGGTGTTACGGAGCAATCAACTCGCCCACGCTAGGGGGCGTAAATGGAGATTGGAGATTGGAGATGAGAGATTAGAGATTAGAGACTGGAGACTTAATCTCTAGTAACCAGTCCCCAATCTCCGGTTACCCGTCTCCAGTTACGAAATTCATCCTTCATAATTCATAATTCATCATTCCTATAGTGACCAGTCCCCAATCTCCGGTTACCAATTTCATAATTCATCCTTCATAATTCATAATTCCCTTAGTTACCCGTCTCCGGTTACCAATCTCATAATTCATCCTTCATCCTTCATAATGCCCTTAAAACGTAATCACCCCTCGGGCCACCGCCCCGGCCTCCATATCCGCGAACGCTTGCGGCAGTTGCTCGAGCGCGTAGCGCTGGCTGATCAGCGGATCGAGGTCTAGGCGGCCGGCCCGATACAGTTCAACCAGGATGGGCAGATCGACCTTGGGTCGCATTGATCCGGCGAAGCAGCCGAGCAGCCGCTTGTTGTCGTAGATCAGCGAGGCGATGGGCAGCGGCACCTCCAGCTTGGCCGCGTGCAGGCCCACGATGACCGCCGTGCCGCCGGGTCTGGCCCCCAGCAGCGCTTGACTAATCGTCCCGGTAGCGCCGACGCTGTCGAATACGGTGTCGGGGCCGATGCCGGTGATGGTGCGCAGCGTTTCGAATACATCCTGCTGGCGGGCGTTGATGGTATGGGTTGCGCCCATTTTACGGGCGAAATCGAGCTTCTGGTCAAAGACATCGATGGCGATGATCGGGTGGCAGCCGGCCAGGCGACAGCCTTGCAGCATACTCAAGCCGATACCGCCGCAGCCGATGACCGCCGCCGAACTGCCGACCGCCACCTGCGCGGTCTTGACCACCGCGCCCACGCCGGTCGCCACGGCGCAGCCGATGACCGCGGCCACTTCAAACGGCACATCGGCCGGAATGGGGATGGCGCTGGCCTGGTCGATGACGGCGTATTCAGCCATTGTGGCCGCGCCGAGGTAATGTTTGAGGGGGACGCCGGCCGAAGTGTGCAGCCGCGAGGTGCCGTCCAGTAGGCTGCCGGTGTAGATGGTCGAGCCGTAGCGGTCGCATAGATTGTAATGGCCGTTCAAGCAGTGAGCGCACTGCTCGCAGGCCGGCAGCCAGTTGATCAGGACGTGATCGCCCGGCTTCAGCTTGGTGACCGCGCTGCCCACGGCCTCGACCACGCCGGCCCCCTCATGCCCCAGCACCAGCGGCGGCGCGACGCTCAACTCGCCCCGAAAGGTGTGCAGGTCGGAATGGCAGACGCCCGCCGCGTGCAGCTTGATCAACAGTTCCGTTGGCTGCGGCGGGGCTAGATCGATGGTTTCAATAGAAAGTTGATTGGTGCCGGTTACAACGGCAGCTTTTATTTGCATGGCTGGTTTTGATCTCCGTTAAGTTGAGAAGGTGTCAGCTATATTAGCTATCGGCTGTCAGCTATCAGCTAACGGCTAACGGCTAACGGCTAACGGCTGACTATTGACCGTGATTTTAGAAGAATGAGAAAGTATC
>JAGRCC010000172.1:0-190 GCA_020433785.1 Anaerolineae bacterium | reverse complement strand
TATCATAATCGATGGCTTTTGTCAACGGCGTGAATGGCAAAAACAAACCTGGTTTCAACCAGGTTGATTTTGCCCCCCCCGCCACAACCGCCCAAACCGTCCAGCCGACCGCTCGGCAAAGGGGTTGCGCTGGTGATTCATACGGTCGAACGCGTCCAAGCATCCGATCGAGGAGTCGATCTTATGGTCG
>JAGRCC010000171.1 GCA_020433785.1 Anaerolineae bacterium | reverse complement strand
CCAAGAAGAGCGAAGTCTTCAGCACCGCCGAAGATAACCAGACCGCCGTCGATGTCCATATCCTGCAAGGGGAACGGGCGATGGCTGCCGACAACATGACGTTGGGTAAATTCCGACTAGAAGGTATTCCGCCCGCGCCGCGTGGTATTCCGCAAGTTGAAGTCACATTCGATATCGACGCCAACGGGATCTTAAATGTCCACGCCGTGGACAAAGCGACCGGCAAACAGCAGAAGATTACGATTACCGCCAGCACCAACCTGAACCAGGGTGAAATCGACAAGATGGTGCGCGAATCGGAGCAAAATGCCGAAGCCGATCGCGAACGTAAATCGATAATCGAAGCGCGGAACATGGCCGACAGCCTGGTCTATCAATCAGAAAAAACACTGCGTGACTTGGGCGATAATGTTGACGCGACAATGAAAGCTGAAGTTGAAAGTAAGATCGCCGATGTCAAGAAAGCCTTAGAAGGCGACGACAAAGCGCGCATTGTCAGCGCCAGCGAAGCGCTCCAGCAAGCTTTGTCCGCTATCGGGCAAGCAGCTTACCAGCAGCAAAGCCAGGGTCAGCCGCAGCAGCCGCACACCAACGGTTCCGGCGGCCACGCTGAAAAGTCCAGCGACGACGAAAACGTGGTCGAAGGCGAATTTTCCGAAGCATAATTGAGTTATATTCAAGAGGTCAGGTTCAGGCGCCTGGCCTCTTGCCAGTTTAAATGAAAAGAGCTAAGATGGAAGAGATGGGTTTTCAATCTTCCCATCTCTAAATCGCTCAATTTCCCAAACCAATCAAAATCACCTATACGGAGGCAAGCCATGACTGATACTGTCAAAGACGCAGCACCTGAGCAAATTGAGTTTCGAGCCGAAATCCGGCAACTTCTCGACATCATCATTCACTCACTATATTCAAACCGGGACATCTTCCTCAGAGAGCTGATCTCAAACGCTTCAGATGCCCTGAACCGGCTCAAGTTTGAGATGCTGACCAACCGTAACGTCGTTGACCCGGACGCGGAGTTGGGCATCTGGATTGAAGCGGATGACAAAGCCAACACCCTGATTATCCGTGATAGCGGTATTGGGATGACCCACGATGAAATTGTCCAGAGTTTAGGGACGATTGCCCACTCCGGCGCTAAAGAGTTTTTGCAAGCCATGGAGGAAGCGGGCAAAAAGGGCCAGGGCGTAACGGCTGATGTGATCGGCCAGTTTGGGGTTGGCTTCTACGCCGTCTTTATGGCCGCTGATGAAGTGACCGTCACTTCGCGCTCTTACAAGCCTGAGGCCGAAGGCGTAGTCTGGTCATCGACCGGGCACGGTACCTATACGGTTGGCCCGGCTGACAAGAGCGAACGTGGGACGACCATCGAAATCAAATTGAATGACACCTCGACCGAGTTCGCCAAGAATTACAAAATCAGGCAGATCATCAAAACCCACTCAGATTTTGTCGATTTTCCGATCTACTTAAAAGAAGAAAAAGTTTCCAGCGGCGAAGACGACCAACCCCAAGAGAAAACGTTCGAATGGAACCAGATCAACGAACAGACGGCCATCTGGCGACAGTCCATGCGTGACGTCGATGAGGAAAAGTACAAATCGTTTTATCGCCAACTCACAATGGATTTTGGCGAGCCGCTGCTGCGTATCCACACCTCGGCCGATGTGCCGGTGCAGTTTTACGCCTTGCTGTTTATCCCGTCGAAAAAAGATTACCGTCTGTTTGGGGCCAAAGAAGATTACGGCCTGAAGCTGTATACCCGTAAGGTACTTATTCAAGAAAATTTCAAAGAACTGCTGCCCCAATACCTCCGCTTTGTTGAAGGCGTGGTTGACGCCGAAGACATTCCGCTCAACGTCTCGCGGGAGATGGTGCAGAAATCGCCGGTGATCGAAAAAATTAAGAAGGTTTTGGTTCGGCGCGTGGCCAACCAGTTGGAAGAGATGGCCAGCGACCGGCCCGACGATTATCGTACCTTCTGGCAGGAATTCGGCAGTTTCATCAAAGAAGGTTTGGCCACCGATCCCGACAGCAAAAGCAAGTTCACCGAACTGCTTCGCTTCCAATCGAGCCAGAGTAAAGACGCATCGGATCTAATCTCGTTGAAGCAGTACGCCGATCGTATGAAGTCGAGCCAAAGCGAAATCTACTACATTATCGGCGACGATTTCAAAACGGTGGCCCGCAGCCCACACCTGGAATATTTCAAAAAGCACGACATTGAGGTCTTATACCTGACCGACCCGCTCGACAGTTTTATGCTCATCGGCCTGACCGAATACGATAGCAAGCCGCTCAAAAACGTCGATGACTCCAACCTGGATCTGCCAGAAGAAGCGGAAGCCAAGACTGAGGATAAAGTCGAAGAGAAGCTGTCCAGTGATGAATTTGAAACGCTGGTGGGTCGGTTTAAAGAAGTATTGGGCGACCGGGTGGAGGATGTTCGCGAGAGTAAGCTGCTCACCGACAGCCCGGTGCGGCTGGTCAATCCGCCCGATGCGATGAACGCCAACATGCATCGCGTGCAGCGGCTGCTGGGCAAAGAATATCAGGTTCCCAAGAAGATTCTGGAGATCAATCGCGGCAATGTGATGGTGCAGAATATCTCGGCCCGATTAACGGCCAATGCTGGTGATCCGCTGGTCAATCCGTTGATCGAACAGCTTTTCGAAAATGAACTGGTCACCGAAGGCATTCATCCTAACCCGGCCGATATGATTCCGCGTATTCAGGAATTGATGCTGGCCGCGGCGCAAATGGGCGCTGCGCCGGTTAAGGCTGAACCTGCTCCTGCGGCATCCGTGGTCGATCCGCCGGCTGAACCTTCTGAAATGGAAGCTGAAGCTGGGGCCGCCCCTGAGGAGACGCCGGTGGTCGATCCGCCCGCCGAGCCGTCTGAAGTGGAAGCTGAGGCTGAGCCGAAAACGGAAGAATAGAACACCCGTAAAGGAGCAACAAAGCTTGCTTTGATCCTGCTTAACTTTGACAAAGCAAGCTTTGTTGCTCCAGCTTTTGCTCCAATCTTTATTTTATAGGCGACCATTTGGTCGCCTTTTTTTATTCCACGCGCATGAGCACAAACTTTAGATAACGAAATTCCGAAAACGGCAGCGGGCTGGGATGATCGGCGGGTTGGCCGCCGATAGTCAGCAAGGTAGCTCGGCGACGGGCTTGAGCAATTCCCTCTTCACAGACGGTCAGGAAGGTGGGCAGATCGATGTGGCTGGAACAGGAAGCGACAGCCAGGAGCCCATCGGGCGCGGTCACGGCCGAGGCCGATGCGATGAGAGATTGATAAGCGGCCATAGCTTTCTTGACCGACTCTTTGGTTGGGGCGAAGGAAGGGGGATCGACGATGACTAAATCCCAGACATTTTTTCCCCGAGCGGCATGGGCCAGAAATTCGAAGGCATCGGCTGCGATAGTAAGATGGTTGTCCGGGGGCAGGCCGTTGATCTGCCAATTTTGGCTGGCCATCTGCAAGGCCGGGGCGGCCAGATCAACCGTGGTGACGTGACTAGCGCCACCTAATGCGGCGTAAACCGAAAAGCCGCCGGTATAGCCGAAGACGTTGAGTACTCGCCGGCCGGCGGCCACCTGCCCAATTAGCCGGCGGTTGTCGCGCTGGTCGAGGAAAAAGCCGGTCTTTTGGCCTTCGAGCAGGTTGGCCTGAAATCGGACGCCGTTTTCCAGAAATGTCACCGGCCTGATTGGCAGTGGGCCGATCAAAGCCCGGCCACTGTCGCCTCGACGTGATTGGGGTTTGAGACAGACTGCTTTCAGATCCAACGCCCCGGCTACCCAATCGGCGATACCAGATGCGTTCCAAAAAGCGGTGGGGCCGTCGCCGTCGAGTTGGAGCACAGCGGTGTCGGCGTAGATGTCGCAGATGAGGCCGGGTAGGCCATCGCCCTCGCCGTTGAAAAGGCGGTAAGCGGTGGTCTGGGCGTCGAACCACATCCGGCGCAGGGCGGCGGCGCGGGCGAATTGGCGGTCGGCCCAGGCCTCATTGAGCGGTTCGGCCGGATCGGTGGTGCAAACGCGAAAAGCGAGTGGGCTACGGGCATCATAGAGACCCCGGGCAATAGGCAGGTCTTTCTTATTATCGAACAGAATGGCCGGACTGCCGGGCGGCGCGGCGGGTGTTTGTCGCAGGGCATCGGCAAACACCCAAGGATGGCCGCGTTTGATGGTTCGCACCAGATCGCGGGCTAAACGGAGTTTTATGGGTGCAGTTTTAGTGGTATTAGTCAGCGGCATAGCCATATATAGTATAGTCAAGCCGGCAAGAGGGCAAGTTTAAGGCAAAAAAGGCACATATTACCGAAGTACAACTTGACGTAATATACTAGGTGTGATAATATGTAAAGTAGTCAGGTATTATGTCTAGTTATAACATTATTGTAACCTTGCGGAGGAAAATAACGTATGGTTAGGTTATCGAAGATCCACTATTTGTTGATGTTGGTGATCTTGCTCGCCGCTTTGACCGGCTGCGAATTGCGCCGCGATGAAGCCGATGTGTCTGATCCCGGCCCTGTTTCTGAACTGCCCCCCACCTTAGCGCCCTTAAACGTAGAAACGAATTTGGCCTCTGAGGCCACCGTAGTGCCCACCGTCATTAATGTCGAGCCGACCGCGACATTATCGACGGGGTCCGTAACCGCCAGTATGATCGATGATGGCGCGGCTCCCACTTCAATTCCGATTGATTTGTCGGGTGAGTCATCAGTAATCCCTGCGGAGCCGGCTGAGGAAGCCGTAACCGAAGAATTTACCGGTTCGGCTGAAGAAACGGGTGCGGAAGCGGAAATCGCTGAGGTAGCGCCGTCTGCTGAAGAAGCTATTGTGGTTGACGCCACAATTTCCGATGATCTACCGGTCGGTGGGCCGGTGGCGGCTAATCCCCCCTACAGCGCAACCACTGGCGAGTATGAAGCCCCGGCGGCCACAGCGTATGGTGGATCCTATACAGTTCAGCCTGGTGATACCTTGTTTAGTCTGGCTCAACGCTTTGGGACCTCGGTTGAAGATCTGGTTTACGCTAATGGTCTGACTAGCGATGTCATTCGCGTTGGTCAGGTATTAAGCGTGTCAGGCGAAGGCGGCAGCGGGTTTGGCGCGCCAAGCTATCAGCAACCGACGTTCCAGCAGCCGACTTTCCAGCAACCCCCGTTTGAGCAGCCAGGCTATCAACAGCCCACGTTCCAACAGCCCTTTATGGGTGATGGTAATGGGCCAATGCACGTGGTTGCACCGGGAGAAACCTTGTTTAGAATTGCGCTCCAGTACACCACTTCGGTTGATGCGATTGCGGCCGCGAACGGCATCCCATACCCCTACATTATTCAAACCGGGCAACGGCTGATGATTCCTGCCCCCGGAGCTAATGGTCCGGTTCCGGGCGATGAGTATTACCAACAACCGCCTGCCGCTGGCTATGGCCCTCCCCCGCAACCTTACCAGGAACCCTACCAGGGTTATGGAGCCGCTCCTGAACAGCCCTATCAGGAACCTTATCAAGACTACGGTGCTGCCCCTCAGCAGCCGTATCAACAACCTTATGAAGGTTATGGGGCCGCGCCTCAACAGCCTTATGATGATAGCTATGGTGCTCCGCAGGCCGGCGGGTATTATCCTCCGCAAGATAACACCTATGGCAACCCCAACGCGGGTACACATACTATTGCTCCGGGTGAAACCTTATTCTCTATCGCTACCCGTTATGGCACCTCTGCCGAGGCTCTAGCCGCCGCTAACGGTCTGAGCAATCCCAACCAGATTTTTGTGGGTCAGGTTCTTTTCTTACCCTAGTCTATTGGTCTTTACACTTAAAAAGCGGGAATGCATTGCATTCCCGCTTTTTTTATGCCTCAACTTTTTCTCCACTTTTCTATAATTTGCGGCGTTAAACTGTTTAAAGTGTGTTGAAACTTATAAAGCCATTGTTGGAAATGTTGAAAATCAAACTTTTTTCAACACTTTTCAACACTTCAGCGAGAGCCGGAATCGGCGGCTTTCGTCCGTAGAAACCCCGGAGAAATTGCGCAATCCCTCCGTAGTTTACCTCATAATCAAAAATTAAATCCGCAAATATCCGAGCTGATTCAAGTCAAAGGAGAGCCGGAAGAGTTAAATGTGGCTTAATTTCCCCAAATTTTTAAACGCAAATTCAATTTTATTCAAACATTTCCTCTACATATTCCACACAAGGTTTCGATTAGGATAGTGGCATCAATATCTACTGGTCACAGATTTCAACAATTTCCACACTTCAAGAGGTAGGAAATGATCGCCACAAATTTTATTTGCAAAAACCTCTTTGGTCATACGAGATGTTTCGGTTTACTTTTAGCTACACTTGTTATGTTGATATCCATTTCGCCTTATGACGTTTTGGCTGCTCAGTCAGATGCATCTACCCCTGTTTTTGTAATTATGGCCACGGGCAGTAACGCTGAACAATTTAGTCAAGTTCAATCATTTATTGAAACCCAGGCCGGTCAGGCCACTCATGTTTTTCCCGGCCAGGCGATCATCGCCAAAGTTCAGGCCGACTTAATTCAGACCCTCGAAACGTTACCGGGAGTAGCTCAAGTTTTTAGGACGCCCGTCAATCTGGCCACTGTTGATATTTATGGAGGTAAAGTTCGGCAAATAGCTAGTGTATGGAATAGTATTATCGCGCCGCCCGATGCTACCAGCGTCGCCAGTCAATCCGTAGCCGATCATTTTAGTGAAGAGGAGCACGCCTTCATTGCCCCTGATTTGCCGCCCACCGGTGATAAGAGCCTAGCCGCGGCTAATTCAGTGACACCAGGGTATTATCAAACCAGTGAATTTATGGCCGGTACTGTCACCGTTGGGATCGTATTGGTTGAGAGCAACGGCGGCACCGATCCCTCATCTGAAGATTGGACTGCTGATGAAAAACAGTTGGTGTTTAATGAGATCGTCAATGCCATGAATTGGTGGGCGGAACTTGAACCCCGGGCTAATTTGAGCTTTGTATATGATGATCATTTTACCAATCCGCTGCCTACCACAATTGAGCCGATCACTCGCCCCTATGCTGATCAACAGTACTGGATAAAGGATGCGATGGGAGCTTTAGGCTACAGTTCTTCTTCTTACTTCAATCGGGTTCGTGACTACAACAATGATTTACGGGCTACCTATAACACTGACTGGGCCTTCACCATTTTTGTGGTCGATAGTTCCACTGATAGTGACAATCGTTTCAGCGACGGTTATTTTGCTTATGCTTATCTGGGGGGGCCATTTATGGTGATGACTTATGGTAATAACGGGTATGGCCCTTACTATATGGATGCTGTAGCCGCTCACGAAATGGGCCACATTTTTCACGCGCTCGATCAATATTCCGGCGCTCTGCAAGCCTGTGATAGAAAATCCGGCTACTTAAACGTGGAAAATCAGAACAGTCAGTACGGTACCTGTGCCATAAATACGGGTAGTATTATGCGCGGGCAAACTTCGCCTTTTAATGCGAAACAGATCGATGCCTATGCGGCCGGCCAGATTGGTTGGCGAGATAGCGATAATGATAATATTTTTGATCCGCTGGACACCGATTTACCGGTTATTATCAATGATTTTTCCAATACGGGAAATACGATAACGGTTGACGGAATGGCCAGTGTTACACCTTATCCTTCGCCGAGTCGCGACAGTGTGACCATTAATCGACTAACCGGGGTCAAGTATCGCATTAACAGCGGCGTTTGGCAGTGGGCTACAGCAAATGACGGTCAGTTCAACTCAACCAGCGAGGATTATACCTTTACCACCAGCTTGACCTCCCCCGGTCAGTATAATCTGAACATCGCAGCGACGGATTCGGCCGGCAATGTCTCGACAGAATATGCAACTCGGTCAATAAAAATTCTTGACCCGGTCGATGGCGGTCTAAACACGGAAATAGATCTGCCAGCGGAAGTTACCGCCAACAAGCTGTCTCAAATTTATGGCAGAGCGTATGATATGTTGGGAGGTAAGGTTAAGAAAGTTGAATATAAATTCAATGGGGGGTCATGGCAGACGGCTCAACCGGTTGATGGGGAATTTGATAGCGACTACGAAGAATTTCTGATCGCGATTGTCAATAGCTCCCAAATTGAGCCAGGGGCCTACACCATTGAGGCTAGGGCTACTGATGATAAAGGGTACACCGAGGTCAATTCGGCCAACCATCAGGTTCAAGTGAAGGATGCAGAGTTAACCTTCTTACCCGTTATTAGTTCCGGTAGCTAGAGACCAAGGACGTAACTATCGCTGTGAGGCTTGTCCATCAGCGGTTATTTCAAAACTACCTGAAGTGACGAGATTTCCGTTAATATAGAATTCTATCTTCCAGCGACCTTCCGGCAGTGGTCCTTGTCCTGTTTCAATAACATATTCATAAATGCCACTTTCACCCTCAAGCCAGGGTTGGGTTGAGCGTGAGATTTCTTGACCATCGTGATACCAAATTTGAGTCCAGGCGTTATCCGCCGATAAATTATGATATTCGAAGGTAGCCAGAATGGTGACTACGCCGGTTTCAAAAGAATCGTGAGCCTGCGTGGGATCTGTTTTTAAGGAGAACTCTATTTTGCTCATCTCGGGTGTACCGGCCACCGTTGTGATATCCGACTGATGGGTAGGTAAAACAAGATCACCCGAACGACTCTTTGTGGGTGATCTTGTTTCGTTCTTTGAGTTAGTTAATTTAGACGGGGTCGGTTCAGTGGTAACTGCGGCAGCCGTCTTGTCGTTAGAGGCTTCCCAAAAAATATTCCCTGCGGTCAGCAACCCAATTGCACCGAACAATCCGACACATAGTAGTAAGACACAGCCAATGCCCCCAAAGAGCAAAGTTTTGTTCCAACTGGCTCCGTCCTGGAGTGAAGACTCCGGCGGTGAAATCTCACCGCCAGGACTGTTGGCCTCTAGCAAGTCAGCCGGCAGATCAATTTTTCTAGCTATTGTCTCTTGATCCGAAGGATCAACTTCGGAGAAAGCATCAAGTTGATGATCATCGGGCATGGTAATTTCCTCCGGTTACTATTTCTTTTTGCCTTTACCCTTGCCGGGATTATCCTCATCATGGCCGTCGGGATCATTGCCGTGACCACGGTCGTGATCGCCGCCTTTAGCCTTACCCCCACCGCCACTGCCACCACCACCGTCATCGTCATCATCGTTACCTCCATTATTAATGGGGACGTGAACACCGTTATCAAAGTCGCCGGTGATAATGGTAATATTGATGACAATGATATTAATGGCAATAAACGTGCCGTCGGGTTGCCGCCAGCCGATGATCTTCACTTTAGATCCGGGAATAAAGTTAACCGGTAGACTGGTACATTCATTGATGATAATGATGTTCCCGTCAATCAGATAGGTTTGCTCGCCGTATTCTTGGATAAAGCCTTCGAGCGAGACCCACTTAGCACCTTGCTTCACGATAGTGATAATCTGGCTGTGTGTTGATAAGTCATCGTTATTGTCTGATGCATGACCTTGGCCAGGGTTGTCCTCATCGTATCCGTCAGGATCATTGCCGTGACCACGATTGTGATCCCAATAGTCTTCTCCGTCGGAAATTTCGATCCGATTTTCTATCCAGATCCGGACTTTGATAATCGTGCCATCCGGCTGGTCCCACCAACTGTCGCCGACATCAACGTTAATATCAAGATCAACTTCTTGATCAACAGAAATAGCGTTCATATTGGCAAAGTAAATGGGTCGATGCGGCGCCTGATCTCCTGCCGGCACCGGGGTTGGGACGATATTTTTCGCTTGAAGGGTGGGGGGTGGGTCGAGTTTGTCGGAGATAATATCGACTTTTGTGACAAACTCCGTGCCCTCGATGACTTCCCAAACCAAGGCCGCATTAGCCGCCGGTGCGCTGCTATAATTAACTAGCGTGCTATGAGTAACGTACGCGCCATTACATAGGTTTATGTTGGGGAACTTGTTCACAATAATAATTGGCGGTAAGTTGCCCGTGCCGGGGCCGCCTGGAAAATGTGGCGTTCCCGACGGTGAGGGCACGGGTGTTGTCGGTGTGGTCGTTGAGACGGCTGTTGAGGTTATGGTCGGTGTTCCGGTGACGGGTGGGGTTATTGTTAAGGTCATAGCGGGGGTGATGGTTACCGTTGACGTATGGACAGCGGTTGGGTGATGCTCGTCATCATCGTCACCCGGCAGGCCGGCCACAACTGTGCCAGTTGGTTGATAGGTGCCAACTACCGGCAAATCGCCAGTGTTGATGATCACGACGCTGGTGGCGATCAGCGCGATAAACCCCGTTCCGGTTATAATTACCATTGCCACGATAATTATGCTGAAAAACCAGGTTTTGGATAAACCTAAAATAGTCATGGATGAACCTCCATTCATGGAGCCGAACCAGCTCGCTAAGCTGCTCTGAAAGGCGGTCTGGGCGGCTGTACTGGGTTGAAATTGGGTTTGCGAAATTCGTTGGCCAACGTCCAAAAGTTCCGGTAAATCGTCGATATCGGGAATGCCCTCTAGGGACTCGCCGGCCAGCATACGATCGATTTGGTCAGAAAAGAGATCAGCAAATTCTTGTTCGTTCATTGGGCTGCCTCCTCTTCGATCATATATTGGCGCAGGCGCCGCACAGCTCGCAGCAGTACGACGCTGACGGTCTTCTCCTTAAGGTCCATAATCTCACCGATTTCTTTGTTGCCGAGCCTCCCGGCAAATTTGAGGCTAATGATTTCCTGGTCGCGTTCACTCAAGTGCTCAATCCCTTGCAGCAGTTGAGCCAAGGTTTCTTTTTGCACCAGTTGTGATTCGGGTGATGGTTCGGGTGTCATTAAATCCGGGGGAAGCCCTGATCCACTTTCCCAGGCCGAACGGCGTTCGTGGGTTCGATAAAAGTTGGCCAGTGTATTGTGGGCAATACGGAAGAGCCATGTTGAGAATGATCCCTTGTCAAGATCAAACTGATCCCGATGAATGTAGGCTCGTTCAAAAACGATACCAATCAAATCCTCCGCATCCTCAACCGCATTGACCCGATACCGTAAATAACTATAGATACGCGGGTAATAGTCCTGGAACAGCCCGGCCAAATTTTGGTCCGACGTCGAGTCGGGGCTATGCCTCTGTTTATTAGGTTTAGTTTCGACAGCTTGCAAGGTAGTCACTCCTATCCGAGCTCAGGTCAGGGGTGTTTTCACTTATTAATACACCGAAAGCTTGCTTTTACTACACGTTTATTGGAGATTCTTTGAAACATGTTGGAATACTTGCTAAAAACCCCCTTTTTGCTGTAATTTCAGGTAACGATAATGCTTGATGTGTTGTTACGATGGTAAATTGACCTGTATGGAGGAAAAGGTGACAGGAGCTACACACGTTGTCATTGCCGCTGCGGCGACCCTTATCTTGGGCCAGCAAGCCGGCCATATCCCCCAGGGTGTAGTAGCCTGGGGGGTCGTTTTAGGAGCTGCCTTAATCCCGGATATCGATGAGCCGCGCTCGACGGCCAGTAATCCGGCGGGGTTGTTTGATAAATTAATGCCGCGTTGGGTGCAGAATTTTCTAAACACGCCTTTTCAGGCAATCAGTTCGTCGCTGCGGTCGGTTTTTGGCCATCGCGGCGCAACGCATTATTTGATCTGGCCGTTGGTTTGTGGTGGGGTGGGTTGGTACTACTCGCTGCCGCTGCTGTGGTGGCTGGCTTGGGGGTATTTGCTGCACCTTCTGGCCGACTGGGTGACCCAGGTGGGAATTCCGGCGTTTGGTCCGTTTCGCCGTCGTAATTTCTCAATTTTGCCCAAACCGCTCCGCATTAAAACAGGCGGCCCGGTAGAAACGTTAATCAATACTGTTTGCTGGCTTTATCTATTATATGCCGTTTACATGTATTTTTAGTCCAACTGAGTGGGGCCGGTAAAGCGTTTTTTATTGAGACAGAGAAGGTGGCAATTAGCTTTCTTTAGTCGGGATGTGCTTTCTCATTTTTTGGCAGGGAGGGGCGGCTTCGCGCCTGCCCCAAAGTCATCCATCGTGAAACGGCCGCGCCTGGACTTAACGCGGTCCCATCGGGACTGTAAACCGAAAGGTCGTTCCTTGGTCCAGCTCACTTTCCACCCAAATTCGCCCCCCATTTCGTTCGACCATTTCCTTAGTAATAATCAGACCCAAGCCGGTCCCTTTTTCTTCATTGGTGCCGGGCGTAGTGTAATGCTCATCGATTCGGAAAAGCTTGTCTTGATTGTCTCGGCTGATGCCAATGCCGTTATCCTTAACCGCAATCTCTACAAAGCCAGCCGCCTGATCCGGCTGATCAAAGTTATTCCCAACAGAAATGGTTACCTGGCCTTGCGGTGGGGTAAACTTGATCGCATTTGACGTGAGATTACGCAGTACGATATTGAGCATATTGATATCGGCAAAAATAGGCACAGGCTCATCGATCTCGCTCTTCAGACGGATTTCCTTATTAGCCGCGCTTTGGACAAACAGCCAAATATTGTTTTCAATAATTTCATTCAGATCGACACGAATCGGCTCAAAGTTGATCCGCTCCATTTGCATGCGGGACCATTGCAGTAGATTGTCTAGCAGATCGATAACCCGGCTGCCGGCGTCATAAATCGTTTTACACCGCTCTCGAACCTCGTCGGCCGTGACGTGATCGGCCACTTCGATGAGAAGTTCGGCGTTGCCCAAAACCGGCAAGAACGGACCCTTCAAATCGTGAGCGACAATCGAGAAAAATTTGTCTTTATCCGCATTGAGTTTGGTCAGTTCTTCGGCCTGCTTGGCTAGAAACTCTTTTTCCATACGCAGCTTTTCCTGTTCCAGCCGTTCAGCCTCCAGTTTTTGGCGGCGCTCAATTTCTTGCTGCAATTGCAAGTTGATTTTTTGTAACTCCTTTTTTTGCTCTTCAATAGTTGTCAGATCCCGATAGGAGCGTAACGCGCCGATGACGGCGGTCGTAATCTTTTCGCGAGTCGATTCGGTTTTAGTGGTGTAGTCGTTGATGTCGTAATCCATAAAAACCAGTTCTTCGGGCGCTTTGCCGGGCTGCCCGGTGCGGATAATAATCCGGATCATCTTGTTGGCCAGAATGTCACGAATATATTGAGCCAACTCCAGACCGGCGTGGTCGCTTTCCATGACCACATCTAACAAAATCAACGCGATGTCGGACTGCTCTTGTAGCACTTCTTTGGCCTCTTGGGCCGAAAAGGCAGAGTAGAATTTTAGCGTTTTATGCTCAAACTTGACTCGTTTTAAGGCCAGTTTAGCGACCTGATGGGCCTCTATTTTATCATCGACAATTAACACTTTCCAGCAGTTGCAATATTCCTGGGTTTGGTCTGGGGGGGCTTCAACGTCCGGTAAGTCTTCTCGGGGAAAAAGCTGATCTAACGAGTCAGTTTTGTTGACCATTTTCTACTCCTATTGATTGATCTGGGCAGGGAGTTCAATAGTGAATTTAGTCCCCTTCCCTAACGTGCTATCGCAATAAATTGAGCCTTTTAGTTTCTGGGTGACCAGGTTGTAAACGATATGTAGACCCAGCCCACTTCCGCCCCGGCTGCGAGCAGTTGTGAAAAAGGGTTCGAAAATCTGCCCCAAATTTTCGGCCGGAATGCCCGCGCCATCATCGGCGTACTGAATAATAACCTTATCATCGTTCCGGCTAAGATGGAAACACAGGTGACCGGCTTGCTGATTGGTATAGGCGTGCGCAATGGAATTGAGCACTAAATTCGTAATTACCTGAGCCAGCGCACCCGGATAGCTGTCCATCATAATCGTCTCATCGCCGTTGATGGTTAGCTCGTGGCGGGTCTTTTTTAGTTTTGGGGTTAGATTGTAGATCGTTTCTTCCAGATACTTTTTCAGATTGAAAGACCGCTTTTCTAAACTGCTTTGATCGACTGCCACTTGTTTGAAATTCTTAACCATCTCCGCCGCCTGCTGTAGATTTCGCAATATCAGTCGGCTGCTTTCCTCAGCCGTATTCAGATAGGCTTCCAGGTCAGAGCGTTTGAGGTTGTTCTCTCGATAAGCAGAGAGTAGTGCCTGGGTTTCGTCTTCCAGCACCGAGGCCGCCGTAATACTAAAACCAACGGGGTTATTGATTTCATGAGCCACACCGGCCACTAATCCGCCTAAAGCAGCCATCTTTTCCGACTCAACTAATTGAGCTTGGGTATCTTTTAGCTTTTGCAACGCTTGCTGGAGTGCCTCGTTAGCCCGCTGGCGTTCAACAATTTCCTGCTCAAGTTGACGGTTTTTTTCTTCTAAACGTTTTTGCATTTGGCGCAGGGCCAGATGGGTCTCGACCCTGACCAGAACCTCTTCCACTTGAAAGGGTTTCGTAATGTAATCTACGCCCCCAATGGTAAAAGCCTTAACTTTATCCAGAACTTCATTTAAGGCGCTGAGAAAGATGATTGGGATGTCTCGAGTTTGCTCCTCGGTCTTAAGCTGCTCGCAGACTACATAGCCGTCCATGTCCGGCATCATGATGTCGAGCAAAATGAGGTCAGGCGGCTCGGCCTGGGCGGCGGCTAAAGCTCTGGAACCGTTAGTGGCCGGTCTAACGTGGTAGCCTCGTTGGGATAATATTTCGGCCAGCAAGCGCAAATTGGCTTTGGTGTCGTCTACGACCAAGATGTTAGCCGGCATGCTGGCCTGCGGTTGGTTTGCTGCTACAGGGTTACTCATGATAGTCCTTTTGAAGTTTGAAGTAGAGCCAATATTTCGTCGTAATTAAAATCCTCGGCCAGGCCGGCTAATAAAACCGCCAGCGGGTGGTTATGGCGATTGATGTCATCGATCACATTATCGACCCCTAGCATATCACTGCGTGTTGCGGCTTCCCTTAATTCCTCGATCAGTTCAGCAGGTAGCGCGGCGATGGCGGCGTCGACCTGATCTCGATCGGGAGAGGTGTCCTGCCGCAGTCCGGCTTGGTCCGCCAACCCGGTGACCTGACCCTCATCACCTGTATCTTCATAAATGTACCGAACCCCGATATGCTTTTTCATCATCTTGAATAAATCCACTTCGCGGAACGGTTTGCGCAAAAAATCATCACATCCGGCCGATACCACTATGGCCTGTTCTTCTTCAAAGGTACTGGCTGTTAGTGCAATCACGGCCGTGGCCTGGCCCTGAGTCGTCGCTTTGATTTTTCGAGTGGCTTCATAACCATCCATGACCGGCA
>JAGRCC010000170.1 GCA_020433785.1 Anaerolineae bacterium | reverse complement strand
GGCTACATCGGCCTGGAGATGGCCGAGGCGCTGGCTGAACGCGGTTTGCAGGTGGACATCATCGAGATGCTGCCGCAGGTCATGCCCAACATGGACGCCGATATGGCAGCTTATGTGGTGGCTGAGCTGGAACGCCGGCACGTTGGACTGCATTTGGAACATAAAGTGGAGGCGTTTGCCGGCGACGAGCAAGTTCGCGAGGTGATTACCAACGCCGGCTGTTTTCCGGCGGATATGGTTATTTTTAGCATCGGCGCCAAACCGAACAACGCCCTGGCCGCTGCGATGGGCCTTGAATTAGGTCCCACCGGCGCGATAGTGGTCGATGACCACCAACGGACCTCCATGGCCAACGTTTGGGCCGCCGGCGACGTGGCCCAGGCGATCAATCGGATCACCGGCAAACCCACCTACGTACCGCTAGGAACAACCGCCAACAAACAAGGTCGCGTCGCCGGCACCAATGCGGCCGGTGGCGAAGCCATCTTCAAAGGCATTGTCGGCACAGCGGTGGTCAAGGTCTTTGACCTGCATGCCGCTCGCACCGGCCTATCTGAAGCCCAGGCCAAAGCCGAAGGCTATGAGGTCGAGACGACGCTGGTTACATCGGCTTCGCAAGCCCACTTTATGCCGGAACATACGCCGCTGCACGTCAAGCTGGTCTATGAAAAAGGATCGCAGCGGGTATTAGGGGCGCAAATGATTGGTCAAGACGGCATCAAGCGCATCGATACTATCGCCGCCGCGCTGCAAGCCGGCTGGACAACTTATGATTTGGGCGAGCTCGATCTGGCCTACGCCCCACCATTTTCCCCGGTCTGGGATCCCATTCTGGTCGCGGCCAACGTGGCCAATAAGTAAACCTAAAGGAACAACCCTGTTAACTCTGGAGAAGTGATATGCCTATCTACGAATATGTTTGTCAAGATTGCGAAACGCGCTATGAAAAATTCGTCCGCTCTCGTACCGCTCAAGTAGAGCTTAAATGCCCCACCTGCGGCAGCTCGAACGGGGAGAAGGCCTTTTCAGCCTTCAGCACCCGCGGATCGAGCAGCGCCGCCGGCTTGGGGTCGCTACCCACCGCCCCGGCCTGTGGTCCGGTTGGCTGAAGCATCCGATAGCCGAGACCGTGTGTCTCCTTGTTACTGAATTAAAGCAGAATGACGATAAACGAAAAAGGGATGAAACCTCGAGGTTTCACCCCTTTTTTTGTTCAACTGGTGACCATCGCTAATAACATAACTCCGATGTTAGTTCTTTCACGGTAAATTTACGATTACAAGTTATGATATAATTATAACGACACTCACAACAAAACCCTCATCAAATAAGGAGTTACCCATGCTGCTTAAATATTTCTACGATAACAACATCGCTCATGCATCCTATCTGGTTGGCTGCCAGGCCACAGGCGAGGCCCTGGTGGTGGACCCCGGTCGAGATATTGCGCCATATATAACCGCGGCCGCCGATAATGACATGCAAATCGTCTCCGTCACGGAAACCCATATTCATGCCGACTTCGTCTCCGGCGCGCGCGAATTGGCCGAACAGGTGGGAGCAAAACTTTATCTGTCCGACGAGGGCGATCAAGATTGGAAATATGAATACCTCGCGGATTACAACCACGAACTGGTTTACGACGGCTCGATTTTCAAAGTCGGCAACATTAAAATCGAAGTGATGCACACACCCGGCCATACGCCTGAACACATCGCTTTTTTGGTCACCGATACAGCCGGCGCGGATAAACCGATCGGCATCTTCACCGGTGATTTTGTCTTTGTCGGCGATGTCGGTCGCCCGGATTTGCTTGAGGAAGCCGCTAAGATGAAGGGCACGGCCGAGCCGGGCGCGCGCCGGATGTGGCAGTCGCTCCGGCGATTTAGACAACTGCCTGACTACGTCCAGGTTTGGCCGGCTCACGGGGCCGGAAGCGCCTGTGGGAAAGCTCTAGGCGCTATCCCGTCGAGCACCGTCGGCTATGAAAAACTGTTCAACTGGGCCTTCCAGTATGACGATGAAGCGGCATTCGTCAAGGCGCTGCTCTCCGGGCAGCCTGAAGCGCCTAAATATTTCGCTATGATGAAGAAGCTCAACAAAGAAGGACCGGCTATCCTCAATAACTTACCCCAACCGGCGCAGCTCGATGAAAAACGATTACGGGCTGCGTTAGCCGAAGGGTTGAAGGTGGTTGACGTCCGTCCCTCCGAGGCGTTTGCCGAGCGGCATATTCCCGGTACGATCAATATTCCCTTAGATGGATCCTTTACCAATTGGGCCGGCTGGCTGCTCGATTACGATCAACCGTTTTATCTCATCGTGGATCAAACCTCGGTCAATGAGATTGTCCGCGACCTGACCTATATCGGCTTGGACAACATCGGCGGTGTCTTTGATCCGGTTGGGGTCGATACCTGGGCCGGCACACAGAGCTACGCAGTTGTCCGGCCGGCGGATATCGCCGAGAGAGTGATCAAGGGTGAGGTGGTTGTGCTCGATGTGCGGGGCAGTAGTGAATGGCAAGAAGGGCATCTGCCCAACGCGCGACACATTATGCTGGGTTACCTGTGGGATCGGATTCAAGAATTGCCGAAAAACAAACCGGTGGTCATCCAATGTCTCTCCGGCAGTCGCTCAGCCATCGGCGCGAGTGTTTTGCAAGCTAGCGGGTTAACCCATGTGATCAATTTAGCCGGCGGCTATCAAGCCTGGGCGGCAGCTAACTTACCCATCGAGCGGGGATAAGAAATGAGATTGGGGGATTGGAGATAGGGAGATTTTCAAGGAAATTAAGCGTCACTTCGGTATTGGGGTGGTGATGAGAGATGGGGAGATGATGCCAAACCGATGTCCTCATCTCCCCATCTCTTAATCTCCTTTTGCCTACTGAATCTCCAACAATTCTACTTCAAAAATCAAGGTGGCATTGGGCGGAATGGCATCGCCGGCGCCACGCTCGCCATAGCCGAGTTCAGCCGGGATGACCAGTTGGCGCTTGCCGCCGACCTTCATCGAGGCGACGCCTTCATCCCAACCCGGAATGACCTGCCCCAAACCCACCGGGAAAGCGAACGGCTGGCCGCGCAAGAGCGAGCTATCGAACATCGTGCCATCTTCCAACCAGCCGGTGTAATTCACCACAGCCCTTTGCCCTGGTTGCGGCGAGTCGCCACTGCCCTCTTCAAAGTCGAAATATTTCAAGCCGCTGTCGGTGGTCGTGTAATCGGCCTCGTCTACTTCTGTCGGAGCTTCGGGCGGCGGTGGCGGCGCCGGCGAAACCGAAACCAACTCCACGTCAAAAATCAATGTAGCGTCGGGGGGAATAACCCCTTGAATACCCTGTTCACCGTAAGCTAAATCTGACGGAATGATCAGCCGGGCCTTGCCCCCTTCCTTCATCAAGGCGATGCCTTCGTCCCAACCGGGGATCACCTGCCCACGCCCCAAGGGAAACTGAATCGGCTGGCCGCGATCGCGGGAGCTGTCAAAGACGGTTCCATCTTCCAACGTGCCGGTGTAATGAACCGAAACCAGACTGCCCGGACCGGGGCTAGCTCCGGTGCCTTCCTCAAGAATAACATATTGCAGACCGCTGTCCGTGGTCACGACATCTTCTGCATCGACATTGGCGGCCGCATCGGCGGGCGCTTCTTCAGCGGCCGGCTCGGCCTCAGTTGTGGTCTCGGCCGCTTCTTCGGTGGGCGGAGCGGCCTCGGTCGTCGTCTCGCTGGCCTGTGGGGTCGGGGCACCGCCGCAAGCCGGCAAAAGGACGATCAACAATGTAACAAACAGATATTTGAATTTCAAAAAATCCTCCTAAAAAACTCGTTAGTTAATATCATCTCTTAAAAGAGACATGGAATCATAACCGAA
>JAGRCC010000169.1 GCA_020433785.1 Anaerolineae bacterium | reverse complement strand
CGGATGAGGAAATTATGAACGCCAAGGCCCTGATCGACAGCACCGGCATCGGCTGCGAGCCGGCTTCTGGCGCTTCGGTGGCCGGGGCGCGTAAATTGGTCAATTCCGGCGTTATTGCTTCTGATGAAACGGTTGTGGGTATTTTGACCGGAAATCTGATGAAAGATCCGACGGCCACAGTTGATTACCACACCGGTAACTGGCCAAACGCCAAACTGGCCAACCGGCCGGTTGTTTTGGAACCAACGCTCTCCGCCGTGCAGAAGGAAATTGAGCAGCGGCTGGCGAGAGCGCACTGATTCGTAAACCAAGAAAACCTAGATTTACTTAAACATGGAGGCATTGTTATGAGCAAAATAAAAATAGGCGTCTTAGGGGCAACGGGTGCAGTTGGGCAGCGATTTGCCCAACTTTTAACTGACCATCCCTATTTTGACCTGACCGTTTTGGCCGCATCGGAACGATCGGCCGGAAAAACTTACCGGGAAGCCACTAATTGGATTTTGACTCAGCCGATGCCTGACCATTTAGCCGCGATGACCGTACAGGATATGACGCTCGATTTGGACTGCGATCTGGTTTTCTCCGCTTTGCCGACGAATTCGGCCCGGGAATGGGAAACGCAGTACGCCGCGGCCGGCTATGGAGTTTTCAGCAACGCCGGCGCGCACCGTATGGACAGCGATGTTCCCCTGTTGATCCCGGAAGTAAACCCAGAACATCTGGATTTACTGGCAACGCAACAGGCCGCGCAGGGGTTCAAACGCGGTTTCATCGTCACCAATCCTAACTGCACCTCAATTCCGATGACGATGGCTCTAGCGCCGCTGCATCGGCATTTTGGGGTTGAGGCGGTCATTGCCACCTCAATGCAGGCCGTTTCCGGGGCGGGTTATCCCGGCGTACCCAGCCTGGACATTATCGACAACATCCTGCCCTTGGTAGCCGAGAGCGAAGAGGTCAAGATGGGTCAAGAACCGAACAAAATGTTGGGGATTTCCAACGGCCAAGAAGTGGAGATGGCGGGCATTAGAATTAGCGCCCACTGTAACCGCGTCCCGGTCAGCGATGGTCACCTGGTGACGGTTTCGGCCAGCTTTAAGCAGAAACCGTCTTTGGGCGATATTCTGGAAGCGTGGCAAACCTGGGAGCCGCTGCCGCAGCAGCTTAATTTGCCCTTCGCGCCCCAGCCGCCGCTGGTCATCCGCGCCGAAAATAACCGGCCCCAACCCCGCCTAGATCGCGACGCGGGCCGGGGAATGGCAACTACAGTAGGCCGGCTGCGGCCCTGTGATGTGATGGATGTGCGGTTTGTGGCTCTGGCTCATAACACCATTCGGGGGGCGGCCGGCGGCTCGGTGTTGAATGCGGAGTTAATGTACGCTCAGGGCCAACTTGAGGCGTTCCGCCAAAAAGCAGCGGCTTCGGTTTAAGCTGACCAATCTGGGTCGAACCGTTCGTAGCAGGATTAAAAAATCTGTAAATTTTTTCTAAAAAACACGTAAGAGATGAACGGTCTCTGCGTCTAAATAGTGGACGCAATCAAAGCAGGCTTAGGTTGTGTCACCTCCTCATCCTTAAATAGAGCCGGGTCGCGTAAACCACGACCCGGCTTTTTTTAATTTAGCTCATCCAAAGTCAAGGAGAAACTGGGCACATACGTTTCCATAAAATAAATCACTTCCGGCAGTCCAAGTTGAGCGATATCAGCTTCGATGACCCGGGCTGCCTTGGAAAACTCCTCATTGCCGACCTTTAATTCCTCAAGACACTTCAAGTAAGCGCAAATTTTGTCCGCGGCTTTGATCAACTGCCAGTGCAAATCATCGCCGTCCTGCTTGAAAAAAATCGGTGCATACGCCGGTTGCAACTCATCCGGTAGCATATCGAACAGTTTTTGGTTGGCCACGATCTCGATCTCGCTGTAGGCGGTTTTGATTTTGGGATTGAAATTTTTAATTGGGGTGGCCAGATCGCCGGTGATGACTTCGCTGGCGTCGTGAAAGAGGGCCAGTGTCGCCACGCGCTCGGGGTTGACTTGTCCCTCAAATCGACGATTTTTGATGATGGCCAGGCCGTGAGCGATCATGGCGACTTGCAGGCTGTGTTCCTGGATATTTTCGGGGCTGGTATTGCGCATCAAACCCCAGCGCTGGATGAATTTCATTTTGGCCAGGTAAGCGAAGAAATGACTCATTGTTAACTCCGTGGGGATATTTCGGTGGAAAAACTAAATGGGAGATCAGCCCAAAAAATCCATCAAGGCTCCGTAAACGGCATCGGGCTGCTCCTCCGGCAAAAAATGGCCGCAGTCTAACGCGCGACCTTGAACGTTGGCGGCTCGCTCGCGCCAGGTGGCCAGAACGTCGTAAGTTCGATGGACAAAGCCCTGAGCCCCCCACAGCACTAAAAGCGGGCAGGTTATTTTTTGAGCCATATCTACTTCGTCGTGTTCCAGATCGATACTGGCCGCGGCCCGGTAATCTTCGCACGTGGCGTGAATGGTGGCCGGATCCTCAAAACATCGAACATACTCTTTGACCGCTTTGGGGTCAAAAAAGGCGTCGGGGGCACTCCACCGACTGAGTTTTTCGGTCAGGTAGTAGGCCGGATCTCCGCCGATGAGATGTTCAGGTAAACCCTCCGGCTGAATTAAGAAGAACCAATGATAATAGCCTGTGGCAAACGGCTGATCGGTATGCTTGAACATATAGTAGGTCGGAGCGATGTCCATCACACAGGCTTTTTCAACCTGCTGCGGGTAGTCTAAGGCCAGCCGGTGCAGTACGCGACCACCGCGGTCGTGGCCGGCGGCGCAAAACTGTTCATAGCCGAGCGCGGCCATCACTTCGACCATATCTTGGGCCATCGCTCGCTTAGAGTAAGGGTAATGATCTGGGGTAGTGGCCGGCTTGGCACTGTCGCCATAGCCGCGTAAGTCCGGACAAATGACGTGAAAATGTTCGGCCAGTCTGGGCGCAACGAGATGCCACATGACATGAGTTTGAGGGTATCCATGCAGCAGGAGCAGCGGTTGGCCGCTGCCGCCGTGAATTAGATGGATTTGTGTATCCGTCGTCTTGATCTTTGCCTGCGTAAATTGATCACCAAACATAGGAAACCTCATTAGCTCCAGAGAAAAGCTTGATTTTTGGCCATAATCGACATTGAGAATAATGAAGGTACGGAGAATGCCGGCCAGCCAATTCAGGATCAAGCCAGGCACAACGATGAGGATTAAAACGTACCTCAAGTAAAAGGAAAGCACCCCGGAGAGGACTCGAACCTCTAACCTACTGCTTAGAAGGCAGTTGCTCTATCCGTTGAGCTACCGGGGCGTGAACATTCGTAATTATAATTTACACAGACGTTTGGGCAAAATCGGGGAAGAAGTTAAAGAGATGAAGCGTAAGTCTAGATGGCGGTTCTATTGTTCAAAATACGATTGATACTATCGAGCAATTCTTGAGGACCGAAGGGTTTGGTGATGTAATCATCAACTTTGGCCACTTGCAGCCCCAAGACCTTATCAATACTCTGGGCTTTGGCCGTTACCACAATAACCGGAATTTGGGCTGAGTCGCCGTCGGCTTTCATCCGGCGATACACTTCCCAGCCGTCGATATCGGGCATCATCAGGTCAAGCAGCACCAGATCGGGCTTTTCCCGGTGAACAATTTCTAGTCCTTCTGAGCCGCCCACGGCACCCAGCACCTCAAACCCTTCCCGCTCTAAAACGAGACGAGTCAGATCGATCATTTCCGCTTCATCTTCAATACAAAGTATGCGCTTTTTTTTGGTCATAGATGTTCCCAATCTTACTGTTTAGCTGCATTCAGAACCTTAGCCAGGCTTTTTCTGAGATCATTGGGGAGAAATGGTTTGGTCAGATAATCACTAACCCCGGCGCGTTCGCGAGCAATGATCTCTTCAAATGAACTGTTTCTGGCAGTGACAATGATCACCGGGATCTGTCTAAGGCTATCATCGGCCTGCATTTCCTTATATACTTCCCAGCCATCCATTTCGGGCATCATGATGTCAAGTAGAACCACATCCGGCGGTGATTGGCGCATAATTTCCAGGGCAGCCGAGCCACTATTGGCCCCTTCAACTTCAACATCCGGTGCCTTCAAAATCAGGTTAACCAGTTCCACGACACCGGGTTCATCATCTATACATAAAATACGAGTTGTGCTACTCATCGAAGCCTCATGTTCTTAAGTTTCTCAAGTTTTCTGATTGAAAGGACAATTGTAAATCGCGTGACCTAATTTTAGAATTTGAGCAGACCGGTTGCTTATCTACTATCGTATCAATTTGGATATATTCTCACGAATATGTAAACATGTTACAGCTTGAGACTTTATTATTTACGAGTGTATCATAAGCATGAGTCTTTGTCCAGCTTGACTTTATGACTATTCTTAAAGCTTAAACCCCTTTAAACGAACCCGGTTGTCATTACAATAAACACGGCAGCAAGCTCTAGCCTTCAGTTATTGCTCCTCATTTGGAAGGGTACTTTGGTTATTTTTAAGGAAGCGTGTAAAATCTCCGGTTGGATAGGATAAAAGGCGGGTTGTTATCCGATTTTACTTCAGTTACAATGGGTTAGGGATGAAAGGGGAACTTCCCATCAGCAAGCCGATAACACCATCGCGGCCACAAACGGGCCGGGCATTGCCCACTATTATCGGAGTGGCCGCCATCACTTTTGCTCTAGATCAAGCCACTAAATTTTTGGTTGTGGAAAACATCCCCCTGTGGGGGTCGTGGAGCGTGTATCCGGCCCTGGATCGACTCTTTAAATTGACATTTATCACCAATACCGGCGCTGCCTTTGGCATGTTTCCGCAAATGGGCACCATCTTTATGGGAATTGCCGTCATTGTTATCGCCGGTATCATTGCTTTTCATCACCAACTACCCACTGAGAATATTTGGATCAGGCTCAGTTTAGGTTTACAATTGGGCGGTGCGATGGGCAATCTGCTGGACCGGCTTGTCCGGGGTTATGTCGTCGATTTTGTGGATATTGGTTTTTGGCCTATCTTTAATATCGCTGATATTTCGATCGTCTTAGGTGTGACCATATTAGCCTACCATCTTTGGAATGTGGACGATCACCTGGACTCGGCCGCTCCCGGCTCTAGTCTATCGAAAGGAAATAGCTTATGAAAAAACGGCTCAAGCCAACGGTTTTACGTAAAAAAGTTTTTGACACCATCAAAAACTACAGTCAAAAAGTAGGCGACCTGGGCCAACAGGTGCGACACCTGGTTTTTGGCTTTCGCCAGCGATCGACAGCGCACGTTGATCGCCATGCTTTCCCGGTTAAGCTGCTGGTCGATCATCGCCTGGTGCAACGCCGGCGGGCGTTCCAGCAATCCGGAGGAGCACGCTCCAGCATTGCCATGCATGCTCTGGATAAAGTTCGTAAACAGCAGCAGCCCTAACCTCATATGCCTGCCGAACGCGAGATTCACCTGCAAGCCGATCGGCCGGCGCCGCGCCTGGATCACTTTCTGGCGCAGGAATTTCCTGATTTATCTCGCTCGCAACTAAAAAAACTCATTCAACAAAATAAAGTTTTAGTCGCCAACCGTCCGGTTAAACCGAACAGCGCCGTTCAACCGGGCGACCTCATTACCCTGCAATTACCCGCCATAGCCACCGATTTACCTTCGCCTGAAAATATACCGCTCGACATTGTGTTTGAAGATACCGACCTGATTGTGGTCAACAAACCGGCCGGATTGGTGGTTCATCCTGGCCACGGTCATACCGGCGGTACCCTGGTGAATGCCTTGCTGGCCCGCTATCCTGATCTGGCGGAAATGACTCAGCCGGGAGCCGAGTCGAACACCCGGCCCGGCATTGTCCACCGGCTCGACCAAGACACCTCCGGACTGATAGTTATTGCCCGCACTCCGGAGGCTCTGCGCCAGCTCCAGCGGCAGTTTAAAGCGCGGACGGTAGAAAAGACCTATTTGGCCTTGGTCCACGGTCAGCCTGAAGCACCCGAAGGCGTCATCGACGTGCCACTGGGCCGCGATCCGCGCCACCGCCAAAAATTCGCCCCCCTCGCCGACGGCAAACCGGCCCGCACTCATTTTAAGATCCTCGAGTTCTATGTCGATTATAGCTTGTTGGAAATTGGCTTGGAAACCGGGCGAACCCACCAGATTAGGGTGCATCTGGCCTGGTTAGGGTGTCCTGTGGTGGGTGATACGGTCTACGGTCGCCGCCGCAACCGGCTGGGACTTGACCGCCACTTTCTGCACGCCTGGCAGCTCAGTTTTCGACACCCACGCACCAACGAACTGCTCCAGTTCGAGGCCCCGTTGGATGAGGCGCTGCAAGCCGTTCTCGATGATTTGCCCCGTCAATAAAGTAAAATATGAGGATTCCTGCCGCAACCGTTTACTTGAACTGGTCTAACTCAGGCTGGACATACTTCTCGTAACAGTCGGGGCAGATACCGTGACTAAACGTAGCTTCGGAATGTTCGGTAATATACGTTTCAATTTGCTGCCAGTAATTCTGGTCATCGCGAATCTTTTTGCAATAGGAGCAAATCGGCATAATACCTTCCAACTGCTTGACCTTAGCCAGCGCAGCCTCCAACTCGCTTACTCGCGCGGCCAACTCCGATTGCAGCTCCACGATGCGAGCCCCCACCTGGACGCGCGCTTGTAGTTCTTGGCTCTCGAACGGTTTGGTGATGTAATCATCCGCCCCGGCTTGAAGTCCCTCAATAATATCTTTTTGGTTATTTCTGGTCGTCAGCAAAATAAAGTAGATGGATTGAAATTGGGCCAGGGCGCGGGCGTTGCGGCAGATGTCGATGCCGTCCATACCGGGCATCATCCAATCCAGGATAACCAGTTGGGGGACATTTGCCTGATGAAGCGCCTGCCAGGCCTCATGACCGTCTTTGGTTTCGATCACGTCATAGCCCCACTGGCTCAGTTTTACGTGCAGCAAATGCCGTGAAACCAGATCATCTTCAGCAATCAAAATTCTCATAAAGAAACTTCCTTTTCAACTAGAGCTAACGCCTGGGCGAGACGAGACAATTCCTGTTTGAGGTGATTGAAGGCGGGTTCGGCCCGGTCAAACTGGTTTTGCTCCCCCACCAGTTCAAGCTGGTAGGCGGCCTCGTAAGCCGCCGTGGCGCTGAACGGCCCGACCGAACTTTTTACCCTGTGGGCAGCTCGCCGTAAGGCTTCGCTATCGCCCTGGGCAATAGTCTGCTCGATCTGGGCTTGCATCTCCGGCAAAGTGGCGATCAAGATATCGGCCAGGCTTTGCCACAGTCCAAGATCGCCGCCCAGCCGCCTCAGGGCCTGCGCTCGATCGAACACCGGCTCGTCGGACACGACCGCCAGTTCATACCGGGCCATCATCTCTTGAATAATCGCCATGAGTTCCTCCACCTGAATGGGTTTGGCGATATAACCGTCCATACCAATCGCCAGAAATCGCTCACGGTCACCGGCCATGGCGTGGGCGGTTAGAGCAATAACCGGCAGGTGGCTGCCTGTTGCCTGTTCACGCGCTCGAATGTAGCGGGTCACTTCAAGGCCGTCCATCACCGGCATTTCCACATCCGTCAACACCAAATCAAACGTCTCTTCGGCCAAAGCGTCGAGGGCCTGCTGACCATTTTGGACCACCCGGGTTGTATGACCCCATAATTTCAATAGGTCATTCACCAATCGTTGACCGATAGGCGTATCCTCAGCTAACAAAATATGCAGCGAGCGCGAGCTTTGGGGCGAGGGATGGTGCGCCAACGCATACGCCCCACCGAGAGACTCCGGCTGAATATTCAGGGCAATTAGGATCGCATTCAACAGTTCTGACTGGGTCACCGGTTTGGTTAAGTACAGCTCCAATCCCAATTCTCGACACCGGGCAATATCACCGGGTTGGTCCAGCGACGATAACATCATAATCGTCGATTTAAGCAGCCGCGGATTCTGTTTGATATGTCGGGCCACGGTAAACCCATCCATTTCCGGCATCATGGCGTCGAGAATGACCAGCGCAAACGAAGCGCCGGCGGCGGCAGTCTGTTCCATCAAGGTCAGAGCCGCCGACCCACTGTCTACAGTTACTGGCTTCATGTGCCAATGACTCAACATCTCGTTAAGTATGCGGCGGTTGGTGGCGTTGTCGTCAACCACCAAGACCGGCAAATCGGCCAAAATGAGCGGGGCCGGCGGCGATTGGGGGGCAATACGGCTAGGTTTTTCAAATTGAGCCGTAAAATGAAAGGTGCTGCCCCGGCCCTGTTCACTCTCGACCCAGATTTTGCCGCCCATCAGAGCTGTTAACTGCGATGAGATGGCCAGGCCCAAGCCTGTCCCACCAAAGCGGCGGGTGGTAGAACCGTCGGCCTGGGTAAAGGCGTCAAAAATGAGTTGTTGTTTGGCCGGAGCAATGCCGATGCCGGTATCGGTCACCGTAAAATGCAGTAAAACCGTCTGCCGAATTTCCGACTTGAGCGCCACATCAACGGTGACTTCACCCTGAGCGGTAAACTTAATGGCGTTGGAAACCAAATTAACAACAATCTGCCGTAGCCGGACGGGATCGCCGATGAGAATAGCCGGTATATTCGGTGAGATATAGTGGGTCAATTCCAAGCCCTTTTCGTACGCCTGAAATCCCATAGCTTTAATCGCGAGATCGAGCGTTTCACGCAGATCAAACTTCGTCCGATCCAAGTTTAAACGGCGGGCTTCAATTTTGGAAAAGTCGAGGATGTCGTTGAGGACCCCCAGCAAAGATATAGCCGATGACTTGGTCATTTGCAGATACTCGCGTTGGGTGGGCGTTAGCTCTGAATTGAGCATCAAATCGGTCATGCCGATGATACCGTTCATCGGGGTGCGAATCTCGTGGCTCATATTGGCCAGAAATTCGCTTTTGGCGCGGTTGGCGGCTTCGGCTTCGGCTTTGGCCTGCTGCAAGGCTTTCTCGGCACGTATGCGAGCCTCAATTTCTGATTCAAGGGCAAGGTTGCGCTCTTGTAAAATTTCATAGGCTTCTTGCAATTCATCGACCGCCTCGCGGGCCATGAAGGGCCAGGTAACCATGTGACGAAGATGCACTAACAAACCACGTCTGCTCTTGGGCAACCAAATGTCAAAGCGCATCCCCTGTTCGAATTCTTCCATCTGAACGGTGGCTTTACCGGCCCTAACCAACTTGGGTAAAACTTGTTGAATCCCCAGAAAGGATAGATTCAAACCACGACTGATTTTATATCCGGGGGGTATCGTAAATTCAGTAACAATATGGCGAGGTCCAAGCTCAGTGATGCGGCTGTCGAGACAGCCATAAAGCTGGCTGACCACGCCGACTCTGGACCGCACGCCAAAATAATAGATATCTTTGGCGGAAAAAAAGAAATTCGCCACGAGGGTAAACGGTTTTATTAGCGGTGAATCGAGGATAAGTTCACCGATGGCGATAATCTCATCCTCAGTCCATATCTTACACGCATTGTCCATGAGAATAATGAAATTATCCCAGTTAATTCGCTTGTGTTTGTTGCGCAAATGCTCCAGGGGATAATCAACGTCCGCGATGAAGGCATCGGGCGACAGTCCTTTTTGTTCTAAGGCCAGAAAAAACCCATCAAGCGCCCGGCACGATACCTCTTGCCCGGTGGGTAGACGCGGCTCATTTAGGCCCGTCATCAGGCTCTCTTTCTCTTTTTCATTTGAATAACCAACCTGGCTCAATCCAAAACCTCTCTAACTTTTCGGGTAAGGTTATGAATTGTGAAGGGTTTTTGTAGAAAATTGATACCTTCGTCCAAAATACCATGATGAACGATCACATTATTAGTATAGCCTGACATATATATGACTCGACTGTTCGGATGAATAGCTTTCATCTTCTGGTAAAGTTCTTTGCCGTTCATCTCGGGCATAATCACATCAGTTATTAGGAGATGAATCATGGCTTTCTTAGAGGCCAGTTCAAGGCTATGGGTGGGACTTTGCGCTTCGACGACCTCATAGCCGTGCGCCTCAAGGGTTTCACACACCAGTTTACGCACCATTTCTTCATCTTCGACCACTAGCACGGTTTCTGTCCCATAAATTGAGACGAAATTTGTAACTGAGAACGTGGTGGTTTGAATCGTATCTTTAGCTTTGGGCAAATATATTTTGAAGGTCGTACCGTTCCCCGATTCGCTGTAAACCCAAATATGTCCCTGATGCTGTTTGATGATCCCAAAAATGGTGGCTAAGCCTAATCCGGTACCTTGACCGCTCGCTTTGGTGGTAAAGAACGGGTCGAAAATACGCTTTTGCGTTTCCACATCGATGCCGTGCCCGGTGTCACTCACGGCCACCATAACATAAGAACCCGGGACCAAGTCGCTGGCATATTTGTCCACATAGGTCTCATCCAAAAACACGTTGGCGGTTTCGATAGAGAGTTTGCCTCCGGTGGGCATAGCATCCCGAGAATTAATCGCCAAGTTCATCAATACTTGTTCAATTTGCCCTTTATCGGCTTTGATAGGGTCAAGAGTGGGCGTAAAGAAGGTCTGTAACTCGATATCTTCACCAATCAGACGTTGCAGCATCTTCTTGAATTCGTCAATAACCATATTGAGGTCCAACAGGTTCAGTTCCAAGACCTGTTGACGGCTAAAGGCCAAAATTTGCCGGGTCAGGTCTGCGGCGCGGTCGGCCGCTTTTCGCACCTGGGTCAAATCGGCATACAGTTTACTGGCGGGGTCTATATCGGCCAGATTTAACTCGACGTAACCCATAATCGGGACCAGCAGGTTATTGAAATCATGGGCAATACCGCCGGCCAGCCGGCCGATGGCTTCCATTTTCTGGGCTTGGTAAAATTGAGCTGTTAAGCGTTCGTTTTCCGCTTCCAGTTGTTTGCGTGCGGTGATGTCTTGCATTGTGCCGAACAGGCAGTGGGACCGGCCCGCCGCATTCTTCATCACATCCCCCTGGCTGTGAACGATCCGCACTCCACCATTAGGACGGATGATGCGGTATTCTAGATTGTAACGCGGGCCACCCCGCAGCGCCTCGGCCACGGCCAGAACCCGGAGCTGCCGATCTTCCGGATGAATCAGTTCCTGCCACAGGGCCAGATTGGCGGGACGTTCTTGTGGTCGCAGCCCGAAGATACGGTAGGTTTCGTCTGACCAGGTGAGGCGATCCGCATCGAGGTCATACTCCCAATAGCCAACATGGGCAATGCGCTCGGCCTCTGCCAGTTTATTCTCGCTTTCGCGCAAATGGCGATACGCCAACAGTCCGGTCAGCGCATCGGTCAACCGCCGGCCGATCTCCTGGAAAAGCTGCTCCTCCTCTACCGTCCAAACTCGCGGGTAAGCGCACTGGTGCAGGACGAATTCCCATGGCTTACCCACTTTGGGATACAGCGCCATTCCGATAAAGGACTGAAAACTAAAACGCTGCGCTATCGTCGGCGGCAGAGGATGCTCTGTCGTCGGACCGAATTTCACCGGACCGCTTGAGGCCAGTAAAACTCGAAACGTCTCAGCGACATCGGGATCTGTAGCTATCTCACTGCTCGAGGCGTGAGCGCCGGGATATTCCGGCCGAGTCTGTTCCATAGGCACCCGCCACGAGACCGCCTCCGGATCGCACGGAAAGAGTAGACCGGCTCGGTCGCAATCGAAGATTGTCAGGATAACATCCAGTACGTTGCTCATCATCTGTTCTAGATCGTTAGTCCCCTGCATAGCTCGATTGATCTGATCCAGGCTTTCAACGAAATGAAGATGGGCCTGACGTTCGGCCTCCAGCTGCTTGCGTTCGGTAATGTCGCGTTGGATGCCAAAGTGCCCGGTAATTCGTCCCCCAACGTCATATAGGACAATGTATTCGCCCTCAATCCACATGGGGGTTCCATCCAGCTTGCGCTCGTTGCTCTCCAGGCGGACCTTGCCGGCATCAAAGAGTCGCCGCCATAGATCCCGACCGTGGGCGAGATCGTGTTCAAAGAAGTCATTGGGCGTGAGCTTCAGCATTTGCTCGCGCGTGGCGTTATACTGGGCCAGCATGGCCTCGTTGATCTGGGTAATGCGTTGGTGGGCGAAGACGTAATCCAAGGTCTTCTCCCGGTCGGTTGTTTGATCCCAAGGCACAGGTTCATCCAACATCATAAAGAAGCAGCCGTCAATCGTTTGCGAGAAAAACCCCCGCAATTCCTCATGACTTTTTTGCAGCGCCTCCTCTGCCTCCTTGCGCTCGGTAATGTCGTGACAGACCCCGATCATGCGCGTGACGACGTCGTTTTCATCCTGTATCAGAGTTCCTTGTACCCAGATATGGCGTATGCTTCCACTGGGGGGGATGATACGGTATTCGATGTGACTTTCAGCCTTTTTTTCTCTGATAATATCCTGTAGGGCTTGAGCCAGTTTGGGCACATCATCGGGGTGGACAACGCTCAAAACTGTGGCGGGGTCGCCGTTGAACTGCTCGACAGGGATTTCAAACAGGCGGTGCATGCCGGGTGACCATTTTGCGATATTGGTCTCGAGGTCCCAATCAAATGTTCCGGTTCGCGCGATTGCTTCAGCTTGTGACAGTAGGACCTGGCTCTCGCGCAAGGCTATGGCGGTTTTCTCATACAGCCGATCCTCAGCCTGGTTACGCGGACTGACGTCACGTACGATGCCCAAAAAATGACCATCTGCCAGCTTCCGGACACTGATTTCGACCGGCAGTAAGCGCCCATTTTTGCAGTGTAGATGACATTCCTCAAAGAGATGGAGACCAGCCCGCAATCCATCCAGTTGTCGAGCATAACGAGCCAACTCCTCGGCCGGGATCAAGTCCGGCCAAGAGCGTTTCAAAATCTCCTCACGACTGTAGCCCATCATCTCGCAGCCGCGCCGATTGACCTCGATGTAGCGTCCTTCCGCGTCGGAGATGAAAACGCCATCGGCAGCTTGTTCAAAGAGCGCTTGATACAATTCTGCTGAAGCACGATAGGGGGTAGTTTCTACGGTCTTTTTCTTTGGGTCGTGGTTCATCGATGCACCTTAGTGAATAGATTTTAATTTACAATCTGCGATAAATCCTACCCTATGTCCCGTGTGACGACGGATAACTCAATAAACTATGAAGTGTAGATAACTATTATGCCTTACGCAGTTGGCATGTCATTTCGAGGAGGAACGACGAGAAATCCCTGAGAACGATATTGGCCAGCCGACTCTATAGGGATTTCTCCGCCTTCGGCTACGAAATGACATTATG
>JAGRCC010000168.1 GCA_020433785.1 Anaerolineae bacterium | reverse complement strand
TAAAAATTGATCTGGCTCAGGGCGTATTGGAAGTTGAAGGCAGTGAAACCTTCGTCAAAGCGATTTACGCCGATTTTAAGGCTCACTTTGTGAGCGATGACTTCACGGCTGAGGATGTTAACACCGCCCTAAAACCAAAGCGGACTCGGACCAGAAAATCGACGCGAACGCAAGCAAAAGCAAAAGCCGGCGCTAATAAGCCGGACGACACCCCGGCGCCGGAACCCGTTTCGCCCGTGGACAGCAAGACGATAGTTGAAGTTGATGGGGTAACCGACGGCAAGCCGATTATCGAAAAGCCCGTTTATACCCTGGTGGAAAGCCTCAATTTAGGGGCGGCCAACGGGCGGCCGTCGCTGGTAGAATTTATGGACACCAAAGTTCCCATTACCAATGAAGAGCGAAACCTGGTTTTCCTTCATTATTTACAACATCTGCTGAAACTTAACTCAATTTCGATTGATCACCTTTACACGTGCTATAAAGCGGCCAAAATTCGAGTTCCCCTTAATATCGAAAATAGCTTACAAATTACAGCTAATCAGCGCCACTGGATCAAAATCGCCAAAAATGGTACTCTGACCGTGACCCCGGCCGGCAAGCTGTATGTAGAAAATCAACTTCCCAAAAAGATCAAAAACTAACTTGGTACCGGCAACACATTAAAAATAACGAGAGGAAAAACCCGGAGCATGGTTTATAATTTCTTGGCCGAACTCGATAATCGACCCTTGTTGTGTGATGGGGCCATGGGCACCACCATTTACGCCAAAGGCATTCCCTTTGAGCGCTGCTTTGATGAGCTCAATATTAGCCGCCCGGCCCTCATCGGCGAAATTCACCGTGATTACATCCAGGCCGGGGCCAATGTGATCCAAACCAATACGTTTGGCGCTAATCGGATCAAACTGGCTGAGCATGGGTTGGCCGATGTGGTGGGCGAGATCAACCGGGCCGGGGTGTCGCTGGCGCGCCGGGTGGTTGAAGCTTCTTTTAAAGAAGTCTTTATCGCCGGCACGGTTGGCTCGTTGGGCCAGCGGTTGGCCCCGTTGGGCCGGTTGAGTCCGACCAAAGCCTACGAGGCTTTCACCGAGCAAATCACCGCTTTGATTGAGGCCGGCGTCGATCTGCTGATGTTCGATACCTTTGCCGATCTAAATGAATTGGAGCAGGGGGTGCTGGCGGCCCGGTCAATATCGGCCGACATCCCGATTGTGGCTCAAGTTACCTTTACCGAGGATGGACGCACGCCGTTAGGGGTGACGCCGCAAAAGGTCGCCGCGCAAATTGCCCAATTTCCGGTCGATGTTATCGGCATGAACTGCTCGATTGGGCCATCGGGGGTGCTGCGCGCTATTCGACAATTGGGTGATTTGCTGCCGCCGGGGACGCGGCTATCGGCTCAACCCAACGCCGGCTGGCCGGAACGGGTCGGCGGGCGGATTATCTACCCGGCCACGCCCGAATATTTTGGCGATTATGCCCTGGCTTTTATCGAAACCGGCGTCAGGTTAGTGGGCGGCTGCTGCGGCACGACCGCGGAACACATTGCCCACATGCGAACCGCGCTGGATAACCCTATCCAGCACACGCCGCATCTGCTGCGCCTGCCCAGCGAGGATGAAATCAGCACTGGCCCGGCCAACGTGCTGGAACCGACCCGCCTGGCTCGCCGGTTAGCCACGGGTGAGTTTGTGGTTACCGCCGAAATTAGCCCGCCCAAAGGCGTCTTTGTCGAGGAGGTGCTGGCCGGGGTTTCGACCCTGAAGGCGGCCGGAGCCAACACGATCAACGTAGCCGATAGCCCACGGGCGCAAATGCGTATGAGCGCCTGGGCCATGTGTTATTTGATTCAAAACCAGCTCGATTTGGAAACGGTACTGCATTTTCCCATTCGAGGGCGCAATATTTTGCGGGTCCAAGGTGATCTGCTGGCGGCTCACGCGCTTAACGTGCGCAATATCTTTGCCGTCATGGGCGATCCGACCTCGACCGGGGAGTATCCCGAGGCCAGCGACACCTACGACGTGGTGCCGACCGGGTTGATCAAGCTATTGAAGCAGGGTTTTAATCAAGGCTTAGATCATGGCGGCGAGCCGCTGGCCCAACCGACGAATTTCTTGGTAGGCTGTGCCCTTAACCTGACGCCCACCGATCCGGAGCGCGAATTGAAGGTGCTGCGCAAGAAAATTGAGAATGGCGCCGATTTTGCCCTAACCCAACCCATTTATAATGTAGCCGAAGCGCAGCAGTTCATCGCGCGTTATGAGGCCGAGTACGGGCCATGGTCGCTGCCGATTATCGCCGGGGTGCTGCCCCTTTACAGCGGTCGCCACGCCGAATTTTTGCATAATGAGGTGCCCGGCATTATCGTGCCGGAAGACATGCGCCGGCAAATGCGCGAAGCCGGCAAAAATGGCGCTGAGGCCGGTGTAGCGATAGCTCGCGATTTAGTAACCCAACTGCGGCCTTGGGTGCAAGGTATCTATCTCATTCCCGCTTTCGGACGCTATAATCTGGCGGCGGAGGTAATTGAAGTGGTTTCCGAAGGGGCGCTGCCGGTGTAACATGGCCTCTATCCCTGAAATGGTTTCCTATTTGAAATATGGGCGCGCCGTTTTGTTCGATGCAATTGCCGGCCTATCTCGCCGCGAACTGACGGCGGTAGAGATTTATCCGGGCTGGACAATCAAAGAGGTGCTGGCCCACATCATCGGCTGGGATGAGCAGGTGATCAAGAATCTAGTGCTTATCAAGCAGGGCCAGGCCGATCAGATCGACTATCTCGATGCGCAAGAGCACAACCGGGCGGCTGTAGCGCGCTGGCGCGACCATTCGTGGCGCGAAGTGCTGGCGGCTGTTCACCACAGCTACCAGCAGATCATCGATATGATCGCCGCTTTGGATTTTCCGGATATTGACCGGCGCTACGAGCGTCGAGGGCGGGTCATCACCATTCGCAGTTACATCATCGAAACGATGGTGGAGCATATTCGTCAGCACGCCGCCGAGATCGAGTTATGGCGGCAGACGCTGGATGATGGAATTGACCCGGCGGCGATTGTCATGCAGCTAAAACAGAGTCGGGCCGCTTTTATGATCATTCTGGATACCATTAATGAAGCCGATGCCATCAATAAACATGCTATCGGCCACTGGTCGATCAGCGATTTGGTAGGCCACGTGGCCGATTGGGAGCAGCGCATGCTGCAAGCCGCTCGCCACATTTATGATCCCTCTTTGCCGCCGGTTCCGCCGGTGGATGATCAGGCTCTGGACTGGGACGAAGTTTTGGTTGCTCGCAGAGCTAAGAAATCGTGGCCGGAAAATTACCACGATCTGCTCGAAACTCAGGTGGCTGTTGATAGCTTCCTGATCGATCTGCTCCCCGGCGATTGGAAACTGCGCGGCCCCTACCCCTGGCCCGATGATCAAGGTTCGCTGGCTGAACTGATCGCCACGATTGGCCGGCATTATGATAACCACACCCCTGATTTAAGAGAGGCTATCCGCGATTAAGGAATGGGAAATTTATAACTTCCCCATTTCGGTGGACAGCCAAGGGTAACCGGTAACTGGTAATTAGAGATTGAATAACCAATTACCAGTTACCAATTACCCCAACTCAAATGCGGCAGCTATTTAATTCTCGATCTTAAGCGCCAGCGACTTCAGGTCAAGTCACCCCCATTATCCCCTCTGTTCAATTGGTAAAAAACAAAAGGTTGTGTTATCTTTCAATATCTTTGAGCAGAGGACGTACTACAGAAAGATATGGATGCCTCAATTCGTGCTATACTAGACAGGCATATTATCGATGTACAATCGCTAATTTATCGAAATATTGCCGGGGGATCGCTGGAGGTTATGCCGCACTGGGTTCGTGGTTTCAGCGGTCTGCAACTACCTGTGTTTAACACCTTTTTACCACGTGATTTGGCCGGCCTTTCGGATGATACGCTGGCTGATACCGCCGCCTTCTTTTCATCTCGAAATACGCTCTATGGGGTGGAGCTGATTGAGGATTTTGTGCCGGGTGGTGCGGATTTTCTCAACGACTGCCATTACCAATCGCTGCCGCCTGAATTGGCCCTGGTCATCAGCGGCGAGCCGAATGAAGTTGATCGGAATGCGGAAGTCATCATTGAGAAAGTCGATACCGTGCCATCGCTGACGGCATTCTGCACCCTGATGCATTTGGTGTTTGACTTTCCACTGCGGGATATGATTAAACTCTATTCGGTAACGCATCTTAAAGACGACCGGATTGGGCTTTATCTGGCCTTTTTAGATGAGCAGCCGGTGAGTGCGGGCGCGCTGTTACGAACCAACGGGGCGGCATCAATTACCAATTTGGTGACGATCGATGATTATCGGAGCCGGGGTGTGGCCACCACGCTGACGTATCGCATGCTGGCCGATGCTCGCGAACTGGACAGCGATCTGGTAATGGTCTACTCAACGGCGCAGGGGTTCTCGCTGTTCCACCGGTTGGGCTTCGAAATATTTAGCCAGCGCCAATGGTTTTTGCCACCGGGCATCGATTACGAGTAGACAGAAAGCATGAATTAAATTTCAGCTTCGATCTCCTGATCTCTTCATCCCCATCGCCTTGTGAGAGGTTATTTCCAAATATCGGTTTGGTAAGAATTACCTCCCTTACCTCCTCTATAAACACAGCCTGTCCTTTTAATTTTTGAATTTGTTTGACTGTAGGCTCAGGATAGGTTATATTACTATTCACATACAACCCTAGGAAAAGAATGTGTCTGAAGATACCGAGAAAGAGCCAAAGCAGGAGAAAAAGCCGACAACCGTCCTTTTTATTCGGCACGGTGAGAATGAGTGGACTAAATCTAACAAGTTAGCCGGCAGAACACCGGGCGTTTATCTCAATGAGCAGGGCCGTAAACAAGCCGAAGCGCTGGGCGAACGCCTGGCTAAAGAAAAGATCGATGCACTGTACACCAGCCCTTTAGAGAGAACGGTAGAAACGGCCCGAATTATTGCCGCCCATCATAATCTTGAAGTTAAACAACACAGCGGGCTGTTGGAGGTCGATTACGGCGAGTGGACCGGGGAAGAGATCAAGAAGTTAAGTCAGGAAAAGTCTTGGTCTCAGATTCAATTTTATCCCAGCGGCGCGGGTTTTCCGGGCGGCGAAACCATGTACGAAATGCAGGCCCGCTTTGTCAAAGAGGTTAATGCCTTGGTGGCCCAGCATCCTGAGCAAAAGATCGCCATTGTTGGTCACGCCGACCTGATTAAAGCGGCCATAGCCCACTATCTGGGCGTCCATTTCGATTTGTTTCAGCGCATTGTCATTAGTACGGCCTCGCTGACTACGGTGAATTTTACGTTTATGGGACCGCGTGTTGTGTGTGTCAACGATACTAATCATAATCCCCCTCCTCCTCAGGAAGAGAAAGAATAACGGTTCGAGGAGTGAAATATGGCTAAAAAATTAACTGATCTTAACCCTGTCAACCGGATTACCATCGGCGCGGTGG
>JAGRCC010001167.1 GCA_020433785.1 Anaerolineae bacterium | reverse complement strand
ATTATTTTTCTGTGGGGGCTGGATACGGTGATGCAGGCCATTGTGGAGCAGCAAAATGGGGGTAATTTGCCGCTGCAGCAAAGTAATTTGTTGGCGTTAGAGGCCCGACGGATTGTGGATATGGTGCGGGTGGCGCTAAGCCGTTCGACGCATACTTTAATTGTGCTTGAACAACTTGATTCGCCGGACTATTTGTGCCTGGATTTGAATGCCGTAGATCGCTTTGATGTGGCCGAGCTGTTGGCCGAACTGGCCGCGACGCACTTTGTACCTGATAAGCTGGAACGCATCCACAGCCATTGGCGAAATGTTGAGGAGCTCTTGCTCCATGATCGGTTGGGCGATGCGGAAGTATCGGTGGCGGAAGCGCAAAAAATATTGGGCGATTTGGATGACGAAGCGTCTCGTATTCAGCAAAAACGGTTGGAAGAACGGATCTTTCGAGCCAGGACCAAACAGGCGATTCAGGAGTTGTTGGAAAGCGGTGAGACGCATTTAGAACAGCAGGATGTTGAGGCGGCCCGCGAAAGCAATGAAAAGGCGCAAGAGCTGCTGTCTACCCTTATGAGGGGTTCGGATTTGCGCGATCTAAAGGATCAAATTGGCCGGCAAGAGAAGCTGATTGTTAAGGAAGAAGGGGGCGAAGATCCCAATGATCGAATTTTAGATGTATTTAGGGATGTTCGCAACCGCGGTGAACTGTGGGATAGGGCGCTGTGGTTTGCCGGTACTTCCTCGGATATACGCAACAATCATTTTCTGGTGATGTTTCACGATGACCTATTGTACCTGGCCTACCAGTATCAGTCGATGCCGCGCGAACTGTTTTTTCAGACGGTGCTTCGGTTCAACGCGCGTTGGTTGATGGAGTTTACGGAAATGTATATGGATTTCCTGGTGGAAACCCACACCACGACCAAGGAAAATGTACGTGAATTTGCCGAAGTGTCCCTGGACCACATCTGGAAATCCGTTTACTTTGGTGAGGCGGAGTCTGACGGCATTCTTAATGATCGGCTTCATAAGGCTGTGGGGCAGATGAAAGAATGGGAGGGGGTGAGTAGGGAGGCGTTGTGGTGAGAGAAAGTAGAATGAAGAATGTAGAATGAAGAATAGAGGCTCTGCGGGTTGGTTGGCCCGTGGGGCTTTTTTTGGACGTGGGATGTAGAATGTCACGCTTTACGTTCCACGTCTTACGGAGTTGTGTGAAATTGACCTCAGTTCCTTGTTATTTTGAGCGGGTTTCGGGTACAATATAGGTGTCACTTTCGATCGGAATTGCCATATTTCGCTCTCCTCTGATCGACCTAATCCTCAAACCGACTCTCTTTGTGTTCAGAATTGATGTTAACAAAGCTTATACGGTGGTGCTCACTAGCCTGAGAATCAGTGGGTAAGATGACGGCGTTTTCGCTTTGCTTCAGTCCGTAAGCGAAATGCTCATCACTTACGGCCGCCCAATTTGTTAACCCGTTGGATTTTCATTAAGGAGATAACTATGATTAGCTACGCAGATTATTCACGCGAGACGGCCGCGGACATTGCCCGGCTGCGGCAGCGGATTGAGAAGTCGGGGATGCCACCCAAACGCACCGACTATAATTTGCTGGTGGGAACGTGGAATATTCGGGCTTTTTCCACGGTCTATCAGCAGTGGACTGAAAATCCTCGCAGTCCCAAGCGCAACCTGCGGGCTATGGCCAGCATTGCCGAGATTATCCGCCGCTTTGATGTGGTGGCTATCCAGGAGGTCAAGCGGGATACCAGCGGCCTGCGGCTCTTGGTCGATCAATTTCTGGGGCCGCAGTGGGCGGTCATTATTAGTGATGTCTCGGCCGGGACCGGGGGCAATACTGAGCGTTTGGGCTTTGTGTATGATACGCGCCGGGTGCAGCCGTCCGGTCTGGCCGGGGAGATCGTCCTGCCGCCCATCGAGGCGGGTGTACCGACCGAGCAATTTGTGCGGACGCCCTATATCGTCGGCTTTAAGGCGGCCAAAGAGCGTTTTGCGTTACTGACGGCTCACATTAAGTACGGCAATATGCCGGAAGAGCGCTTGCCGGAGTTGCAGCGGTTGGCTAATTACGTTGCCACGGAGATTCGGGACCGGCTCACCGAAGAGGCAGAAGAGCGCAATCTGATGGTGTTGGGGGATTTCAACATCGATAAGCGCGAGGATAATCCGTTGTTTCAGGCCTTTGTCTCGACCGGGTTGGTGGTGCCGGAAGGGCTGCGTGAGTTGAAGACTACTTATGGAACCGAAGCCAAGTATTACGATCAGATCGCCTGGTTTATGGGGGCCTTTGATTTGATGAGCGAGGATCGGGCCGGGGTGATCGACTTTGCCGGGGC
>JAGRCC010000167.1 GCA_020433785.1 Anaerolineae bacterium | reverse complement strand
GGCACATAAAAAAGACACCGTTGAGATTAACGCCGATAATACGCTGCCACTGCTCATCGGTGGTTTGCTCGCCGCTGGCGCGGACAATGACGCCGGCCGCGTTGACCAGCACATCGAGCCGCCCGTGTTGGGCCAGCGTTATCTCAACCGCCCGGTTGCAAAAGGCCGGGTCGCTCACATCGCCGATGATTAGCTCGCCCGCGCCGATATCGCCGGCCACCTGTCGGGCCAGTTCCTCATTGCGGTCAACGATCATCACCTGCCCACCCGCTGCCGCAAATTCGCGGGCTGTAGCCGCGCCCATACCGGAGGCGGCCCCGGTGATAAGCGCGACTTGTCCGGTAAAGTTCATGTCATTGCTCCTAGTGATAGGGAGATGAGGAGATAATGATGATAACGACCATCAATCGCCTAATTGGGACAACCTAAAATTGGAAAATAAAAATCAGAAATTGAAAGCAGGAATAGTTGGTTCAATTTTCTGATTTCTAGTCTCTAATTTCTTACCGCCCGACGACTTCTGGTTCGGCGTATCACAAGTTCACTCTAAGATCTAGCCTGAGATTAGTTTGAAAGCAGAACTTTTGCGGAAATTGCCTGTCATGCCCGAATGTCTTTATCGGGCAGCCATCAGGGGCTACAAAGATAGATTCCCGCTAAGCTTGTCCTCGCGTAGGCGGGGAAGCATGCGGGAATGACAGGCCCGAAAGTTTCGTTTTCATTCTGTTTTCAGTATAGCATCTCAATCTCGCCAATCTCCCAAAATTCCGCCTCATTATAATCCCGAATGACGCTGTGTCAACGCCCTTAAAAACAATGACTTGGCCCACGCCACCGGTGTTTTTTCCGCCGAAAGAGGCCCGCTCAACCTTCAAAATCAAACTGTAAACCACTATTTCTCATTTTATTCATGTACAAGTCATCCAGTTGTTGGCTTTGTTCAGCACTGAAATGATTCCGCCAATCACCGATTTCACCTTTGCGGAAATGTTTCGGGACACCAGCTCGTTGGGGAATCCAGTCGAAGTTGGTGGTCTGCTGCGAGGTCATGGATTTGAAACTGCTCAATCTGACCACGGTATCGATTAAGTCCGAGTCAGCTTGAATATCCAGAAAGGAGGCGATCTTCGCGACATGGCCCGCGTGGTCACGTATCATATCCTCGTATTTCAAGAACAAGATAGCCTTATTCTGTTGGCTGGCTTGCCACCAGGCTAGGATATGATCAAAATATGGGCCGAACCCGACATCATCCTTCAGAAAAAGTTGGAAGTATTCCTCCCAGGGGCCTTCATAGTTGGCTTTGCTTTGAACATGAAAATAGTTTGAGATAGCCACGTCTTTAGGATTACGGGCAATATAAACAACTTTTGCCGTTGAGTTATTGAGCGGAGGCATCAGCGAGTAAGGCAAATGACTCGTAAACAGGCGACGTGGCGGCATCGTCTTCAAAAATTCCACCATGCCGTTAGGGCGATGGGGTAACGTTTCCAACCAGGGCACAGCATCTGTCAGGCGCTGCTCACCTTGCTCGCCGTTATTCACCAAAAGATGCACGATCTGTTCGGTCCAGGTTGTGCCTGACCGGGGGTACGTGGTTACAAAAACATCCCCATCCTGAACCACAAATTCTTTTTCGATCAAATCCATATCCGCTTGCGAGATAAATGATGGCAATTTGATCGGCTCACCGTTATCGGTTCGTACTAAATATAAGGTTGATCCTGACATGGGTAGCGCCCTCCGCAAACTTTGATTTGATTATTACGCTAGCATTGATTAATTTATCCGACTTGTGTCTGACTTACGATCGTGAATTAAATAACTTCCGCATTTGAGTTTAGGTTATTGGTAAATAGTAACGGGTAATTCTCCAGTCTCCAATTACCAATTACCAATTACCCGACAGAATTGGGTAAGTTAATTAAGGCTCATTCCTTAGCCTATGTTGAGATCATAATCTCATTCCGAAGATGAAATCATACCACACGGAAATGAGGGAGCAAAGACCGCGCTTCATCTTCCGGCTTAAGCACCCCGCGACAATGTTCAGCAGACGTATCGGATGGTTCTTATTCGCGGGGCCAAATCTAGGCGATGTTCCCTAGCAAAGAAATAGGATTTGTTAGTTTAATTTGTATTGTCAACGGATGTAATTTGTGTGATAATAGGTGAGAAATGTTGGAAGAATTAGATTTGATATGTAACAAATAGGACTTACGCAGTTGGGAGTAAAACCTTCCTGAAAGCTGGATTTACCCGCTTGTTAGCCTCCCATAAAGCTTCCAGGAACGTGAAGGAAGGTGAAGTGCGTAAGTCCTAACAAATTCGGTTGGGCAAGTTGATCTAATCCTTGTTAACCCGCTATCTGGACGTAACGTCCAGAATCGTTGTCAATGGTGATACACTTTCGCAACGGCATGCACCCCGGTGAGTTACAATGCCCAGCGACAAATGCGGGCATTGGCAAAGGAACAATTATGAAAACACTTATGGCTTGTCTTGCGGCTCTCATCCTGTTTTCGGGATGTGCTGGTACTCGTAGCCATAACGTCGCTGATGTGACAAAAGCTGAAACGATCATCCTCACAAAGGAACCAGGACAAGGGCCGATTCACACGCTTTCAGTCGTTGGCTCTGGAATGATTCAAGGCAATGCTGAGATTACGCTTATCCTCAACCACGATCAACCATACAAAACAGAGACACTCTCCAGCGGCGTCGACTTCTACTGGAGAGGCGACTGGTATTCCGATCAAGCGGAAATCCACTACACCCCGACGTCCGTTACGGGCGGCAACATAAAGCTGACATACAAGTTCTATGATTGAGGAATAGGCTCTCGATACATCACTCTAAAAAAAAAACAACGATGCACACGCACGGCCGTCTATATCGCCGCATACCCTCGCTGAAAAGCGTACGCGAGCAACCTCGACTGCCAGCTGATTGAGAAATTCCTGCTAAGGCGCAGTTGAGCCGCGGTAATACGGCAAAGAAAATCCATATTTGGAGTAGACTCCGGCAACAATCATTCGGCTAATTGGAAGCAACTTCGCTCACCCGCAAACGGCTTATGCGGCAGGCGTTAGGGCCACGCCTTCGGCGGACAAACATGAAAGGAGAGAATCACATGGAAATTATGAGAGCTGTCTCGTGTAAACAATATGGGCCTCCAGAAGTACTGCAAATGATTCATTGTCATAAACCTCAACCCAACGAAGATGAGATGTTGATAAAAATATACGCAACTTCAGTTACGAATAGCGATATTTTTATCAGAAGCTCGAAGGTTCCTGTAATGGTCATGATTCCGATGCGACTGATGATTGGCATAAGAGGGCCTCGGAAATCAATAATTGGAGAAGTCTTTTCCGGTGAAATTGAATATGCAGGCCCTCAAATAAAGCGTTTTAAAGTTGGTGATCAAGTCTATGGCTTAACCGGTTTTTCTCTGGGGGCATACGCTGATTATAAATGTATGAAAGAAACAGACAGTAAACAAGGGTGTCTGGCCGTAAAGCCAAAGAATATAAGTTTTGAAGAGGCTACATCAGCCGCATATGGGGGTTTATTAGCGTTTCAACAACTTGAAAAGGTAAATTTAACCAGCAAAAATAAAGTATTGATCTATGGCGCGTCGAGCACTTCTGGTACAATGGCCGTGCAATATGCAAAATATTTGGGAGCAGAAGTCACAGGGGTGTGTGGCTCGTTAAATCTTGAGTTTGTAAAATCATTAGGCGCCGATGAAGTCCTTGATTATACCAAGGAAGAATCGATTAAGGATTTAAGGGCATATGATTTGGTCCTTGATGCCGTTGGTAAATACAGGAGTTCAAAACTCAAGTTGGCTTGTATGAATAGGCTAACCAAAAACGGGAAATATCTTTCTATAGATGATGGCGCTTTGCTGCTTCAGTCAGATCGCCTAAATAGAATTACAGAATTGATCGAGATGAATGCCATTAAACCTGTAACTGATAGAACCTATCAATTCGACCAAATTGTTGAAGCTCATAAGTATGTAGAGATGGGCCATAAACGAGGAAATGTAGCAATTACGGTAAATACAAAAATCTAACAATCACATGGCTTGCAACAGGGAGGCGTTAAAAAAAATTCTTAATGAGATTATTTGAGGCTGGTGGCCTAAATTACCAAACCCAATTGTGCCGACCGCCCAAGCGGCGGGTTTGCGCGAGGCTCGGTTTTGATATTGCACACTAAAGGCGGCACATTGGGAGACATAATACACCATATAAATAGCAAATATCGGATAGTTCCGGTCAAGAATGAGAGGAAATACTATGGCTATTAAACGGATGGACAACGTCGGCATCGTGGTCGAATCCCTCGATACCGCTATCTCTTTTTTCACCGAGCTTGGCCTGAAGCTCGAAGGGCGAGCCACGATTGAAGGAGAATGGGCGGGGCGCGTCACCGGACTGGGCGACCAGTGCGTCGAGATCGCCATGATGGTCACGCCCGACGGTCACAGCCGCCTCGAACTCTCGCGATTTCTCAGCCCGCCTGTTGTGGCCGATCACCGGAACGCGCCGGTGAACGCGCTGGGCTATCTACGCGTCATGTTCGCCGTGGACGACGTTGACGAGATGGTCACTAGGCTCGGCCAGCATGGCGCGCAGCTTGTCGGCGACGTGGTTCAATATGAGAACTCGTATCGGCTCTGCTACATTCGCGGCCCCGAAGGACTGCTCATCGGACTCGCTGAGGAGCTCGGGTAAAGAATTGCCGTATCGGCGCAGAAGAACACCTGCCCTGCGGCCAGCCAGCGGCCGGCTCGCTACACCTCCCGCCGCTGGCTTCAGGGACGGATAGGGGCCCAGGCTTTCGAGGCCGGTGAGCCTTCTAACCCCGCCCAGCTTCCCCCTGCTAGGGAGAGGAGCCAATATTTCCCCCCAGTGGTGGGGGACAGAGGGAGGGCGACTATTGGCCAACCCAAACTGCCAGCCCTTGAACGCCGCTGGTGTGGGAGCGTTGGGCGGCTGACATTTGGGGTACGGCCGTCGCGTAGAAGGCCACGGTTAACGATACGTTCGCTTGAAACATCAGCGATTTCAGCGTTTCAGCGGCCTCAGCGATCCGAGCCGTCGGGTTCGCCCCAAAGTTAAAATACACCTTTTCACCCGACCGGATCGAATTATAATCGAGGGACGGTATCGTTATCCCCACAAGCGCCACCTACACCCACCACTGTCCTTTTTGCCTTTAAAAAGACGACCCAAACCATTTTGACCTCCTTTTTTACGGCCAAAAAGCCACCTTTTGGCATGAAACCTCCTTTTTTGCGGTAAAAAAGGGACCCTAACCGGTTTGACCTCCTTTTTTAGTGCAAAAAAGCGACCTCAAACGGTTGCACCTCCTTTTTTAGTGCAAAAAAGCGACCTCAGACGATTGCACCTCCTTTTTTAGCCCAAAAAAGCGACCTCAGACGATTGCACCTCCTTTTTTGCGGCCAAAAGGGGCTTTTTGGCGTTTGACCCCCTTTTTTGCGGCCAAAAAGGGGCCTCAAACGGTTTACCCTCCTTTTTTGCGGCCAAAAAGCCGCCTCTTTCGCAAAAGGATTAGTCATGCCTCAAAAAAATCCGCCGCCCGCCCAAAACCCAGCGGAGCGACAACGTTTACTTTGTCATTGATGCTAAGGAAAGGAACAATGAATAACTTTCCCATTTTGGCGGACCATGATCGGCAATTATACTGAGATTAGTTTGAAAGCAGAACTTTTGCGTAAATTGCCGGTCATTCCCGAATGTCTTTAGCGGGCATCCATCAGGGGCTACAAAGATAGATT
>JAGRCC010001166.1 GCA_020433785.1 Anaerolineae bacterium | reverse complement strand
TTTCAGAGGCAGCCGATGCCGATAGTGTTCCCATTGCGCTGGCTCCCCCCACCCCAACCAGTACCCCCACCGACACCGCCACATCCCCACCCTCGCCTTCGCCGACCTTAACCCCAACCGCCGCGTCGGAGACCGTCACGCCTGCCTCATCAGCCACCTCAACAGCGACATCGACAGCCGAACCCACGGCTACCTCACGACCCACCACGGTGGCTGCCGCTCTGCCCCCCTCGCCGACGCCCACTGAAGAAGCGCCTCCCCCTGTTGCCGGCGAGATGACGCTGCTTAAACCGGCGTCCGTAACCAACCCTACCTTTGGTCCCACCGAATTCGAGTGGCAGTGGGCCGGTCCCCTGGCTGAAAACCAGGGCTTTGAAGTCAGAGTTTGGCGTGACGGCGAAGCCCCGGCCGGGGTTCACAACGCGGTTTTGGATAATCAACAAGGCAACGTGAAAGCCTTAGGCAATAATCGCTATCGCCTGGTGGCCGATATTACCGACACCCCGGGCGTGCGCAAACAATCAGGTATTTACAATTGGTCCGTATTCTTAGTAGAAATCGAACCGGCCTACAAAGATTTAGGCATCCAAGCCCCGTCCGGCCAACTGCGCTTCGATCTGCCCGGTAGCGGCGGCGGCGGTGGTGGCGGTGGTGGTGGCGGCGGTGGCGGTGGCAGCCCCAGCGGCGGGGATTAATCCAGCCATTACCGTCTGATTATTAGATATTTACTGAGTTGGATATGGGAGAGGTTATATGTTTAATCAAAGAATGAAACACTTTTTGCTGACAGTTGCCATCATTATTCCCGTTGTGGTTGTGGTGTCTTTACTCGATGTCGGACCTGGACCGGTCATCGCCAAAGTCCAGTCAGATGTGTTTGGATTGGCTGCTGCTAATCAGAATGAAATTCAGCCTTCAACCCAAACATTACGCTATCTGGTCGATACTCAACTTAGGCCACAATCCATCATTACTGGCTCGAATTATTCGACTCCCCCAGATAATCAACCTGCTCACAGCATTACTATCGCCGGTAATAGAGTCGGGGAAGGTGAACTCTCAGTTGAAAGTACCAATTCCGGCGCTGAATATATCCCCGCTTCTGCCTTTCGCCATGATGGTGAAACGGGAGCCTCTGGAGCCTACAAATTTTCAGTTCTAGGTGGTACTTTTCCTGGCGGCTACTTACGTAATAACTCATCATCAGGGTTTTGTATGGCTGCCCCGGCTTATGTGCCTGATAACGCCACCATCACCGAATTTTCAATGTTTTTTATGGATGACCATCCCACATCGGATATATGGGTCGTCTATCTATGGCGTAGGAAACACAGTAATGTGCCAGCCACGTCGGCTCAAATTGTGGCCGACTTGGAGTTTCTTGATAGTTTAGATATTGACGACACGACGGTATATGAAGGCTACACCCAGATTATAGACTTTCCCGTTGTTGACAATCAGTTTGGATATTATGTTACATTTTGTATGGATGGTGGGACGGGATTGCAGGAGTTAGTATATGGATTTAAGGTGCAATACAATCCATAACGTCAGCGTTCGCTTTTTAGGGATGTAAGCTTTTGGCTAGGGATGACAGGTCAAGCCCGCCGGAAAGGGAGGATATTCAACATGTTTCGTTTCAAAGAAAAGCACAAACTGTCAATTTTGTTAGTTATCGCCGGTATAATTCTGATTGGGATTTTTACTCCATTGTTATTAAAAGCGCCGGTGAATGATGTGTTCGCTCAGGATGATCATGGCCACAGCCAGCTTCCCAATGATGTTGTTGGGCAACAAGCGGGTGCGGCGTCCGGTAACCCAGCATTTTCCACCAACCGAGGTGATATTGGGCCTTTAAGCGATGGTTCTGGGGTTGAGGTTATCCCGATTGGCGCTTTTAGAAATGATGGCAACAACGTCGATGGTTGGTTTAACCTTTTCAGTGGGGGTTACATCCAAAATGCCGGGAGTCAAGGCGCCTGTTTTATGGCACCCACCTACCCGCCCAATGGCTCAACGTTAACCGGCATTGGTATTTCTTTGTTAGATAAGAGCAGCGATAAAAATTTATTTTTTGCCGAACTTAAACGAGTCAGATTAAACACGGGGGTGGTTGATAAATTAGCAGGGGGGGATATTAATTGGAATGATCCCAATCCGGTTGAACTTTTCGCCCCAATTGCTTCCGGCACCGCGGCTGTAAGTAACGCCTATGCCTATTATTTTCATCTCTGTTTTCCGGCTAATAGTGGGGTAGATATTTCCCTTTATGGCGCCACCCTGTTTTACACCCCTTAATGGCATCTTTACCAATAGACAAGTCGTTGCAAATGGGAGAATGAGGAACGGATTATGTTTTCTAAAAAAACGGTTAATAGGCTGGTTCTAACCGCGTTAATAATTTTTCTGCTGCCCACTGTGGTCATGGTTTGGGCTGACCCCTCTCCATATTTAACCGAGTTTATCTCTTCAGAGCTGGCTAACCCGGCTTTTCAGGGTGAGTTTCCCACGGCTCGCCGGACCCCCTCATTTGATGATATGACGGTTCAATTTGGTCCGGACGATGATGATGTTTCAAATTTGAGCGATGACTCTGGTATAGAAGTTGTCCCGGGTGCGGCCTTTATTCATACCAATGAGTTAGGCAATGGCACCGAAGCCCAGGATTGGTTTTTTTCCTTTAGCGAGGGTTACATCACCAACGACAGTCTCAGCTCAAGTGGTACCTCCAAGTTAATTTGCTTAGTGGCTCCGGTCTATATACCGCCTCAGCGAAGAATTACCCACTTTGTGGGTTATGTTCGAGATACGTCGGCTACACTTGATATTACCCTATTTTTAGATCGAACGGACTCTTTTGGCGGCTGGACGGAATTGGCAGCCGTTCAATCGGTCGGAAACAATACTGCGGTTCAAACCTTAACCGATCCCTCAATTACCACGGCTGGTGGCGCCAACATAACTGATATAGAGTACAACTACCATGTCAGCATGTGCTTGCCGGCCGGCAGCGATTTCAATATTAATGTTTATGGCGCGGCCGTCAAGTATTCGCCCGATCTTGCTCCCCCAACCCTCAATACAATACATTTACCGATTTTGATAAAACCCGGTCCGCCTGTGTTTAGCAAAGTATTTATTACCAACAAATCGGGCGGCAGTGTTAATTATACCGTCTTGAATACGCCCCAAGGCAATATCAACTGTGTCATCCCTAACGGTGCCACCAATACTTTTTGTGGCAAACAATTTACCCCTGGATCCTACAACTGGCAAGCCACGCTCAAATGCGGCAAACTGGGACCCAAACCAAAAGACTTTCCCCCAGGCGACGTCTTTCCGACGGCCTTTAGGTGCGACTGATCTAAGCCTGGGGCACCGCCTCATACGGCACAAAGCCGGTCGCCTCCCCATCCGGTTTGAACCAGGCCAGTTGGTCGTGTAGGGTCACCACGTCGCCCACCACCACGATCATTGGGGTGGGCAGCTTACGCGCTGCGATGTCGGCCGGCAGCTTATCCAAGGTGGTTCGGACCACCTGCTGCCGGTCGGTGGTGGCCCAACTGATGGCGGCGGCGGGCGTCTCCCCGGCTCGACCGGCGGCCAGTAGTTCGCCCCGAATGCGGGCAATGTTCTTGGCCGCCATTAACATCACCAGCGTCGGCACCTGGGCCAGGGCAGCCCAATCGGTGGTGC
>JAGRCC010000166.1 GCA_020433785.1 Anaerolineae bacterium | reverse complement strand
GTTCGGCTGGTGGCAAAGACCTCGGCGGTCGGCACTTCGGTTACAATCACCCAGGGGGTATCGATTACCGGCCGGTTGACCCCCACCACCTCGACGTTTTCAAAATTGAGATAGGTATCGCTGCGCGGACCGTCTGCGGCCTGTAAAATGCCGGCCATCTCCGGGCGATTGCTCAAATCGGTTCGGGCTAAGGCCACTTCCGGATTGGTATGGGCCACAATGTGCCCCTCGGGGTTAACAATATACGCCTGGCCGGTTTCCCCGAAATGCAAATCGGCGACCACATCCCACAGCACATTCATGCGCAATCGGGCAGCTACCACCTCGTTGCCTGGAGCCGGCTCCGCCATAATTAAATAGGGCTGGCTGGTAGCCGAAATCTGAACGCTGCCCAGGTACAATCGCCCCTTATGGCTTTCTGAAAACCATACCGATTGCGGGATGGTAAATTGGTTGGCGATAATTGGAGCATCCTGATAAGCGCCGCTAATCACCTGGCCACGCTGATCCAGCCGGACGATTTCCAGTAAGGCCGGATTTTGAGCCAGCAGTTGCTTAAGCAGGTGGGGTTGATCGGCCAGCAGGTCAGCATCCAGCAGGCTCGCGGCATTCAAACTACTCACCGTCCGCTCCATAAAGGTCGATACGACCTCGGCTGCGGAACGAGCCGCTTCATCTTGACGTTGTCGCCAGGTACGTTGTTCAGTGGTTAAAATAAAATAGTAAACCCCAACGCCGATAACTAACAGCGTCATTAATAGGATGGCTCCCAACAGGGTCAACAATCGCCAGCGGAGACTATGGCGGCGCTTGAGTGAGAGGGTATTCTTATTGGGCGAAAGTGCAGGTTGATTCGGGTCAGATTGATTGATGAGTGTCATTTAAGATCAATGTCTCCCCCAAAACAGGCTGTTTCTGGTCTCTGAACCTTTAGGGTTTCTAAAGAGACTCTAAAGGTCAGGGGGAGCGGCTAAAACACGGGAATTTGGTCTGATAACTGGAACTGCCCTGCCTTCCATTCTATCAGAAAGTTAGCTTACTTACCAGGCGGCGGCAGAGAAATGTCTCGATAGACCAGGTTATTGATCTGAAAATGGGCATTTCGTAAATAGCGGACCAGCACCTGAATAATCTTGCGAGGGATAGTGCTGTGATCGTCCAATAGCTCGAAAAACGCCTCCTGATCGAGTCGGAAAAGACGGCTTTCTTCCAATGCCGTTACCGTGGCTGTTCTCGGTCCCGGATCGAGGAGGGAGAATTCGCCAAAGACTTCGCTCTCGCCTAGTTTGGCAATCACGCGGCCCTCATCGTGTACGTTAACTTGACCATCGATGATGATGAAGAGCGAACTGCCTAAACTTCCTTTTTCAATAATTAGCTCACCGGCTTTGGCCCGAACCTCTTCCATCACTACGGCCACTTCGGCCAGAACTTCTTCCGGTGTTTCAGAAAAAATCGAGACGGATTTTAACAGTAGAATTCTTTCAACTAAAGATAACATGTTCTTCTCTTCGTTCGCTGATGCTTTGAAATAATCGTTCAACTGGCCGTTACAGCCATTTTTGACAATAGAGGCGTAAGCCAGCGGGTCCAGATTTTGCGCCGCAAATAGAGCCGAATTTCGGACCAGTTTATCAGTTGTGTCAGCCGCGTTGGCTGCCGCTGAGGCCAGTTCTGTCAGTCCAAGTTTAGCCGCCAAGTGGAGCGCTGCGGCTCTTGTCCAGGGATAGAGGCAATCCGCTGTAGCGGTGATGATTTCGTACAAATATCGATCCCGGTTGCCCGGCGGCTGTGGAAAAATTGCTTCTAAATGGGCCAGTCGCTGCTGAAGGGTTAAATTATCCAGCAGCGGCAGTATCTGCGCCTTCAACTCAGCCGATAGCGTGATGTCGATAATCTCCAGGGCGTACGTTTTCTGCTTGTCCCACGTCTCTTCCGGCAGCAAAGCCTCCGTACCTAAATTAGCTTGGGCCGACAAAATGGTATCTCGGGGATAGATAAAGGAGAGCAGCCATAACAGCCGCCGCCGACAGCGCCCCAATTCCTGTTGCAGTGCGGTTTCAAGCAGCGACAGCCGCGTATCATCAGCCAGACTGACCAGAGCCGCCAGAACCCAAGTGGCCTGGGCCGCCTCAGTTCTAATCGATTGGATGATGGCCGGGCGTTCGGTTTCGGTAGCCTGATAGTGACTGTGGCTAAGCGCCATTAAAATTTCGGTTCTGACCTGGACGTCGGGAAAATTCAGATAATTAAGCAAAAGGGCGCTGGCTTTAGGCCCGCGAATTCGGCCGCAGACCTGGACCAACTGCATCAATGTTTCTTTATGCGATTGATGCTCAACTAGCGCCGATTCAAGTTGGGGGATGATTTTTTCACCGGCTGCCACCAGCGCGGCCAAGGCGGCCCGGCGCATGTGAGGCGTATTCAGACTGTGAATAACCGCGTCCCAGATCGTTGGATCGTGCAGTTTTTTGGTCGCCATCAAGGCGGCTTCCCTCACTTCTGATTTACAATCAGCCAGGAGGTTCAACAAGAGCGGGTTCAAATCGGCCGGTGCGGCCTCACCCATCACTCGGGCAGCCAAGATCCGGTCTGCCGGCCAGGGGGAGTCGGCCCAGCCGATCAATTTATCTTTGACGGCGCCATAGCGCGGGCCAACCGGCTCCAACTGCTTCAACAGACCGATCATCGCTCCCAACCGAATGTGAGAGTTATCACTATCCAGGGCCGCGCAGAGATCATCGACTACGGCCTCGCCCCCCAACCGGGCCAACGTCCGTAGGGCAAAGCCGCGCACCTTTGCCTCGGGATCAGTTGCGGCTAGCTGGTTGACGGCCGGTAATGCCGCTACGAGCGCCAAGGCTTCGATGCGTTCCAGCACTGCCAGCCGGATTTCAGCCGCCGGGTGGGCTAGTAGTTCTTGTAAAAATTGGGGCATCGAATCTGGGGCCAGCTCTTCTAACTTGGCTAGCGAGTAATTGACCACGCCGACATGGGGGCTATGCAGCCCGTCTTTGAAAATATTAAGGTGAGTCTGGTTGATGTCGATTGTCGTTTCAACCAGCCGACGCTTAGCCAGGGCTTGTAGCAAGATGGCCGGATAAAATCGGTTGATCCAGATGACCACGCCAATCCAGGCCACCAGCACACCGAGCAGCATATACATAATCTGTAGCGTACTAAAACCAAATGCGGCGCTTAGACCAATGAGCAGCAGCCCGGCCACACCACCGGCCGTCGGTTTGATCATGCTTTCAACCACCGTTTGGGCCCGCAGCCGCAGCCGCTCCGGTAGCGGTTCGTACAACACCTGCCAGGCCGCTCGATTGATGGTGTAGGCCAGTATTTCGTTCAAAAACCGGGTCACGACCACCATCCAAAACAGAACCACGGCCATCTCAAACAAGGTGCCGGTCACCGCCGTTAAAGTTACGCCGATTAAAATTGTCGCCGGCATCAGCAGCAGACTCCAGCGCAGCCCATAACGGCTGATCAACTTTCCGGAAACAAACGCCCCCAAAATTAAGGTCAGCAGGCTGGACAGGCCAAAAAAGAGGCCCAAAAAGCTGGCCAATTCATCTGCGTCGGGATAGTTGGTTTCCACCTGATCGTAAAAGGCGTTATCCAGGGCATAAAATGATAGGGCGTACAAGCCGGCTAGGGCAAAAATCAAAACCACATAGTTATTTTTGAACAAATCGAGCAGTGACTGGTCGGCCCGGACGTCGGGCGTTTCATCCGGTTCCACATCGGTAGTGGGGGTGGCGAAGCGCAGGATGTACGTTTGAACCAGCAGTGCCCCCAAAAAGCTGGCCGCCGTAACTACCAGCAAATTGGCCGTGCCCACCATCCGCACAAAAATCGGCACCATAAATCCGGCCATGGCCTCCGACAGCGTCAAACCGATGCCAATTAAGCCGAACAAGCGTTTCCCCTGCCGCAGATCAAACAGATGAACCGCCATACTCCAGAACCCCAAATTGGCCAAAGCCCAACTGACCTCATACCAGACGGCCAACCCCGGCAGCACCCAGGGCGTATCCGTTACGGTTAAGATAAAGCGAAAAACGAAGGGTACCACGGCCAGAATGAAAAGATTGATCGACACAAACCGGACAAATGTGATTCGTTTTTCCAGCGCGGTGTAAGCCAACCCGCTCAAGGTGGTTACAATGGCAAACCCAATGTAGATATAAGGAATAATCTGGGCGCTGAACGATTCCAGTAAAAGGCTGTAGGCGGCCGTTTCGGTAATGAGAGCCGGGATGCCCATAAACATGGCATAGATGAGCATCCAACTTACCAGCCGGCCTTCACCGGGGCGAATATTCAACGTGGACAATAGTTTGCTAAGGTTCATCTAGGCGGCTGCTTTTTGCGCGACGGCCGAGATCAACCCGACGTAGTCACGCGCGTCAGGGGCGGTCATCGTTTCTATCTGAAACGTATCGGCGCGAAAACCGGCTTCGATATAGCCCTGGTAGACATCATCGACCGTTAGGGGCAGCACCGGGAAGTTTTTGTCGCCCACCGAGTAGCCCTCGACGCCGGACACCAGGCTGACTAGCAGCCGGCCCTCCGGCGCGATGAGTGTGTGGCTGACATTGCCCATCACCCATTTCCACTCGGCGATATCCGCCGACATCGCATCGAGGCTGGTTTGAGCCACGACCAAATCATATTTTTGGGTGTGAGGGCCAAGCGGCGCTTTATCGAGCGCGTTGCAACGCAGCAATCGAGTCACCTTCCGTCGCATATCGGCGGCGCGGTGAGCGACGGCGGTCGGGGTGACGGCGATGTCCTCTTCTTCTAAGGTCATTTCGATGTACGGTTCCCAATCGAAAGCGTCCGGCTCGGCGGCTAACCAGCGCCGCACGGCTTCGAGGTTGGCCGGCAGGTAGTCGCAAAAGTGGATTTCACGGGAGTACGGGGCCAGCGTTGCGACGGCGAAAAGTGTTGGCCCGCCGCCTAATTCTAAGGTCAGGAGATCGGCGGGCATGGTTTGTAGAGCGGTGACCATAAATCGGGTCACAAATCGATCTTCGGCATCGGGGCCGGTGTAGTAGGTCTGGAGATAAGCCTGTGGATCGAATTCGGCAGCGTAGGTACGGCTAAGAGAGGTTTCCATTAGTGTGTCTTTCTGTAAGAGTTGGTGGAGTTAATGGAGTTGGTAGAGTTGATGAAGTTGGTCGAGTCTAATGAGGTGGTGAGATGGGTAGAACTGGTAGGGTTAACGGCGTTAGTAGAGTGGCTGGCGGTTTGGGCATGGGATTGTTGTTGTTTTTGGGCGATGGCGTAGGCAACGCCGCTGAATTCGTATTTGGCAGCGGCAGGGATGGCGGCAAGTTGGAAGGTGTTGGGATCGTAACCGGCGGTTAGGTAGCCCTGATCAATGTCTTCGGCTGATAGATCGACGCAGGGAAATACGTGGGTGCCGACGGTGTTGTGGCTGGCGCCGGTCGTGACGGCGATAAAGAGCCAGCCTCCCGGTTTAACCAGGGTCGTGATATTGTGCATTACTTGCTGCCATTGGGCCGGTGTGGCGGCGGCGACGTCGGTGCAGTGGGGGGCCAAGACCAGATCGTATTGACCGGCGCAGTCGCCGAGCGGCGCGCCCCGCAGGACATCGCACGGTAGGAGCCGGGTGAGTTTGCGGCGTATCTCGGCGGCTCGCTGCTCCACGGCGGCAGGAGTGGCCGGTAGATTGGCTTTAAGCAGCGCCACCCGGATAAAAGGCCGCCAGTCGAAAGCCTCCGGCCGGCCGTCGAGCCAGTGCCGGACTTCAGCCAGATTAGCCGGCACGTAGTCGCAAAAATGAATTTCGTACGCATGAGGCGCCACCACGGCTGCCGAATGAAGGGTGGGACCGCCGCCCACTTCCAGTACCATTAAGTCGGTCGGCAGCGACTGCACTGCCTCGACTAAAAATTGAATGTTGAAAATATGCTCCTCATCCGGGCCGTCGTAGCACTCGGCCAGATAAGCTTTGGGATCAAAAGCGGCGATGTAATCGCTGTTAATGGATGGTATGATCATGGTTAGTAGGGCACAAAACTGGCATTAGGTTTGAAACAGTTGGGCAGCGCAAACGCGGCCGTGTGAACACCCGCGTTGTAAAACTGCATTAGCTCAACCGGAATGCGTTTGATGTGCACCGGTTGGCTGGGATCAAGATTAAGATTGGTCATTAAAAACACGCCCATATGGCCGTACTTCATCGAGGGATCGATGAAATAATAATAGTGGACGTTCTCGAAATACGTTTTGGCCAGGGCCGATGTGCTGGCATACCAGCCTGACTCGGGCCAGACCCAGCCACCCAAGGCGGTAATAAGGCCGTCAGCGGTGATGGCTTGAGTCAACTTGTGGTAAAATTTTTCGGTCCAAAGTGACGCAGCCCGATCCTCAAGCGGGTCGGTGCCATCGACGATGATCAGATCGAATTCGTGGCGATAGTCGATGTCGGCCCCATCCATCGCCAGAAACTCGACTCGCTCATCGTGATATTGCTGTAACTCCGGCATATGCCGCCGGCACATTTCGACCACATCGGCGTCGATGTCGATCCAGACGATGCGTTCCAGGTATGGGTGTTTGCCCAGTTGGTTAACCACGCCGCCATCACCACCGCCGATGACCAGGACGTTTTTGGGCCGGTTGGGGGCGACAGCTAACGGGACATTGGTGATCATTTCGTGGTAGCAGAAGTTATCGGCCACCGTCATTTGAATAAATCCATCCAGTACCAACATCTTGCCGTGAAAGGTGGTGTCGTAAATGGCGATGTGTTGAAACGGCGATCGGCGCTCTTCCACCAGCGCTTCGATGCGAATGGCTGTCAACTGGGCCGACCGCTGGCTGCGATCATCGTCTAATAGATAGCGCCCATTCGTGACGCCGTTTTGATACTCAACAATAACCCCTGATGTTCCGCTTTTAGTCATAAGTCACCTCTCTGGACAGAATTGGAGCGTTAAAGCTCAGCTTTGACACACAGTTTAACCGGAATAAACTTGCGCTCCAACAATTTTGATACTACCCACTGCGCTCGAAATTTTTCGGCCAAAAACGCCTCAACAGCCGCAAAATCGGTGTTGAGATTGCAGGAATAAAGATCGAGCGAGACATAATTATGCTCCGGCCAGGTGTGAATCGACAGATGGCTCTCTTCCAAAACCAACACGGCCGAATACCCTTCCGGTGAAAAGTAATGTTCTACCTGCCCGACGACCGTTACGCGCGCCACTTGCGCCGCCCGTTTAAGAATCGTCAAAATCTGGCTGCGACTTCGAATAATCTCCGGATCGCAGCCGGACAAGTCAATAATGGCATGTTTGCCAATAACAGATTGATTAAATGGTATCATCTTTAAGTCGCGCTCCCCGCTGCCAATGAGCGAGCCTCCTTAGCGGCTTCAATACTCGTCAAGCCAGAATCAAATTAAATTAACCATGAAACCTATGAAGGGCATGAAGTTTCTTATTCGTTAAAATCTTCATACCCTTTATGGGTGAGCCTTTTCTTGCTAAAAAATAGCTACTGCTCAGAGACCAATTTGTTTTGAAGTTATTAAAAATCGGAACAAAAACTTAAGGTCAAACAGTCGTGTGGTGCCGGATTAGGCCGCATCTCGCTCCTGAGTGGCACGAAACTTAAGACCCGAAACTATTGGTCAACTTGAGCCTCAAACTGTGCCCACAGATCGTTATACAGCCCGGTCGTCTCCGGCGTAAGTGGTAAAATGACTTCGGCGTTTTTTAAGGCTTCGGCTGGTGGAAAGATGACGGGGTTGTCTCGAATTTCAGCGTCGATGAGTGGTTGGGCGGCCTCGTTAGCCGTGGCGTAATAGGTTTCATTAACAATTTGGGCGTTAATATCCGGTTGCAACAAAAAATTCAAGAACAGCTCGGCGGTATACTTGTTTTGACTGCTGGCCGGGATAATAAAATTATCGCCCCATAGAATTACCCCTTCCTGGGGAAAGGCGTAATCTATCGGCACGCCCTCCCCTTGGGCATATTCAACATCTTCAGCCCAACCCACCAGAGCCACGGCTTCACCACTAGCCAGCAGCGGTACGGCGGCTTCGGCATAACTATCCACGAAGATGATATCGTCTTTAAGTTCCAGCAGCTTTTGGTAAGCTTGGTTGAGTTCGTCCGGATTTTCTGAATTGAGCGAGTAGCCCAGTGATTTGAGCGCCACCCCCAGCGGCTCGCGCAGCGAACTTCGCATGGCGATTTTGCCCTGAGAACGGATCTGCCACAGATCTTGCCAGCCGGTAACGGGCGTGTCGATCAGGTCAGATCGATAAATTAAAAAGGTTGAGCCCCAAGTAAACGGCACCGAGTGGGTATTGCCCGGATCGTGACCCAGATCACGAAAATTGGCCCAAATATTCTTGAAGTTAGGCACATTGCGATAATCGATCTCGCTCAATTTGCCGGCGGTGATCAGTTCCGGGAAAAAATCGTGTTCCAACACCACCAGATCATACGGTTGATCGGCGGTAAGGTTAGAAACAACTTCTTCTTGCGAGTCAAAAGGAACGTAATTAACCTTTACCCCATAAGCCTCGGTAAAGGCCGTCATGACGGACTCAACATCGTCGCCTTCCCAATTGTAAAAGGTGATTGTTTCAGCCAGCGGGGGGGTGGTAGGAGTTGGAGGTGGGGTCGGGGTTCCACCAACACAAGCGCCAATGCTAGCCAGAATAACCAGGGCTAGACCTAGTCGAATAGATGAGAATAATAAGTTTGTCGGCACGCAGCCCTCCTATAAACTAAGAGTCTGCTCGCCTCTCTTCACTATGGGACCATGATACATATAATAGGGTTCAAAGACAAGTTTCCGATTAATACCGGGCCGAGCCGGCAAATTGACCTTAATGGTCTGGCGCTTGGCCCACGGTGCGAACAAAACAACTGTTCTGAACACGCCAAAACTTGCTAAAGCGTTTGTTGTCGAGTATCCTGCCCTCAAAGAATCCCCAATCGAATGCCGCTCAAAAAGGTTTTGCGATGCACGCTCCCCTACTGGCGACCAAACTTCATAAACCACCGCTGCGCGCGAATATTGTTCCGCGCCGGCGGCTCATGGCGAAATTAGACCGAATTTTAGCAGCCAAGCTGGCTCTGGTCATGGCGCCGGCCGGATTTGGCAAAACGACGCTGGTTCGGGCCTGGGTCGAAACGTGCGGGCGGCCGGTCGCCTGGTTGTCGCTGGATGAGCAGGATAACAGCCTGGAACGATATCTGCTGTATCTGATCCATGCCCAGCGTCAGATCGATCCGGCGCTGGGTGCTGCGGCGTTGGCCCTGCTCAATTCTCCTCACCTGCCCCACCCTTCGACGGTCTTGACCCACTTGACCAACGATCTGGCGGCGACATCTGGCCCGTGGCTGATTGTTTTAGATGATTATCACGTCATTGACAACGCCGCCATTCATGAAGCGATGGATTTTCTGCTGGCCCATTTGCCGGCTCACATTCATCTGATGATTGTCGGTCGCCACCAGCCGCCGCTGGCTCTGGCCCGCTGGCGAGGACAAGGCCAACTGCTCGAACTGACCTCGGCCGATTTGCGCTTTACCGCGGCGGAAGTCGACACGTTTTTCACCAACATAATGCCGCTTTCCCTGTCGCCGGCGGATCGCAGCGCCCTGGAGATGCGCACGGAAGGTTGGGTGGCCGGTTTGCAGTTGGCCGGGTTGTCGCTGCAAACGCAGGCTGACCACGCCGCTTTCATCACCGCCTTCAGCGGCGCCGACCGGTATATCGGCGACTATCTCTTTGAAGAAGTGCTGCGCCACCAGCCGGCCCAGGTGCAAACGTTCCTGCTGGCGACTTCGGTGGTCGATACCCTGTGCGGCAGCCTGGCCGATGTGCTGCTGGACCAAAGCGGCAGCCAGACACTGTTGGAGCAGCTCGATGCCCACCAGTTATTTATCACCCCGCTGGACAACCGGCGGCAGTGGTATCGCTATCATGCCTTGATGACCGATTTGCTCCGCGATCGACTGCGCCGGACATCGCCTGAACAAATCCCCCTGCTCCATCGACGGGCCAGCCTGTGGTTTGAGCAGAATAACCGGCTGGACGCCGCCGTTAACCACGGCTTTAAAGCCGGCGATTTCGAACGCGTGGCCGGCCTGCTCGAACTAATTTTAGGGCAGCGTGACTGGGTTCACCGCGATATGCGCCGCCTGTTGGCCTGGATCGAGGCGCTGCCCGAAAAGGTTACCGCCACTCGGCCCCATTTGGAGTTGGGCTACGTTTGGCTGCTGCTTGAAATCTTTGCGGATTGGGCCGACCGTAGCGAAACTCATCTGCGGCGGGTTGAACATTTTCTGACCGGATCGGAGGCAGCAGCGACCTTTTCGGCTCAGGCTATTGCCCAAATGCAGGCCGAAGTCGATCTGCTGCGCGCTAATCAAGCCCGCCAGCTTGGTGAACCGGGCCGGGTCATCGAGTTGTGCCAACAGGCGCTGGCCCGCCTCCCCGACGATGTGACTTATCTGCGTAGCGGCATCACCGCCCATCTGGCTTCGGCCTATGAAAGTCTGGGCGATATGACTCAGGCCGCGGCTATCTACGCCGACAGCCTGCGGATGTGCCGGGCGGCTAAAAACGTCGATGGGCTGCTGTTTGCCGCGGCCCGGTTGATTGACGTCCTGTATATCAGCGGCCAACTGCGTCAGGCCGAACGCATCTTCAATCAAGTTCACGCTGAAGTGGCTGAGCGTACCGGTCCCGACCTGGGCCTGGTTTACATCCGCATCGCCGCCGTGTATCGCGAGCAAAACCGGCTGGAAGCGGCGAAAACGGTGGTCGAACAGGGGCTCGATTTGTGCCGCCCTTTTGAAGCCTGGTCCGCCGGAGTGACAGCCGGTTTGATCACCCAGGCGCGACTGCTGGCAGCCGAGGGCCGGCCCGATGAAGGGTTAACGGTGCTGTCAGAAATCGAGGGGGAGGCAGCGCCCTCTCTATCGGGCGGTGCGCCCGATCCGGCGGCGGCGCGTGTCTTGTTACGGCTGGCTCAGGGCGATTTTACCGCCGCTGCGCGTTGGGCCAGCCGCAGCGGCCTATCGACCGCTGGGCCTATCGACTACGCCCGTGAGTTCGATTATCTGACGCTGATCCGGGTGCTGCTGGCTCAAGCGACGCTCGAAGCCCAGGGCCTTCGCCTACCTGGCCCATCCCCCAATCCGTTCGCGGACGCCGAAACGTTGTTGGCTACTCTCCTGCAAACGGCGCTGGCCGGCGGGCGAACCGGGCGGGTAATCGAGATCCAACTGCTGCAAGCCCGCCTTCACGCGCTCCGGCAGGAGACCACCGCCGCCCTGAGCCGGTTAGAGGCAGCGCTTCACCTGGCCGAGTCGGAAGGTTACATCCGTCTATTTGTTGATGAGGGCGCGCCGGTGTTTCACCTGTTAACGCTGCTGGCGGCCCAACCGCGCTTGACCATTTCGCTCGATACCGTGCAGTCGCTGTTGGCGGCGTTTCCCCCGCCCCCGGCTCAATCCGCTCAGCCCGTTCATCTCCCCGGCAGCACCCTGACCGAACGCGAACTCATCGCCTTGCGCCTGCTGGCCGCCGATCTAACCCTGTCCCAAATCGCCGCTGAAATGAGCATCTCCCTCAGTTCTGTGCGCACCTACACTAAACGCATCTACAGCAAACTCGATGTCCACAGCCGGGCCGAAGCGGTTTATCGCGCCAAATTGCTGAAACTTATCTGAAGATGGTTGAATAACGGTTGGGTGGTTGGATAGTTGGATAGCTGGTTGGATAGCTGGATAGCTGGTTGGATAGTTGGATAGTTGGTTGGAAAAATAGTTGGCTTCCAACAAACCAACCAACCAACCAACAAACAAACAAACAAACCATCCCAAACTGTCCCCACCCTTGTCCCCATTTGGGGACGACAAGGATCCCGCCCATCGAGTATACTCGGATCAACTAAACCGTTAACTCAAGTTTCCAGCCAACTATCTGACAGCCGAAAAAGACCACCAAACTCAATTGAGTTTTTTCCTAATCCCTACTCCTTACTCCCTACCCCTCGGTCTGGATGTATAGCCGGTAACTTGAGTCCCATCATTCACCATAAAAAAAGGAGCATACTCATGAGCAACAAATTTAATTGGTTCGAGCTGCCCGCCGCCAATATGGAGCGAGCCGTCAAGTTTTATAGCGAGGTTTTCCAAAAGGAGATGCAGGTCTTTGACGTAGACAACCAGCGGACTGTCGCTTTGCTGCCGCCCGGCGCGGGCATTGAGGACGCCATCGAACCGGCCGGCACCCTGCTGCAAACGGCCAACTTTGAGCCGAGCCAAACCGGCACGATTGTCTATTTCGATCCGGGTGGACCCATGGAGACCGTTCTGGCGCGCGTCGAAGCGGCGGGTGGGAAAGTAACCTTCCCCAAATTCCGCATCGGCAACGGCTACCTGGCCACCTTCCTCGACAGCGAAGGTAACACGGTCGGTTTGCTGGAATGGGACAAGGCCTAGTATGAAAAGTTACACTCCCCAAATTGGCGCGATCTTTTACAGCCTGTGGGCGCTGCTGCACATCGTGGGGGCGGCGGTCTTGTTACAACAGTTGGCCGGCGAAGGCGCGACCGCCTTTTTAGCCACCGTCGGTTCGGCCGCGCCGGCCGCCGAGATGCCGGTGGTCTCCGGCCGCGTCATCAATTCGGTTTTGGCTTACTATGCCTGGCATTTGTTGTGGGTGGGGCTGTTGGTGCTGGTGGTGGCGATCTGGCTGAATTGGCGCAACAGCCGCGCCGGCTACTGGCTTAACTTGGCCGTAACCGGCGCGATTGAGGTCGGGCTGATTGTCACGCTGCTGCGCCCCGGCACTATGGCGCTAACCGACGGCGGTCTGGGGCTGGCCTTGTGGCTGCCGGCGGTAATATTTAGCAGTATCGGCGTATTCAACCTGCCGCCGATAGCTGATCGGCAACCACTGACCGCCGATAGCTGACCGACGTCGATTGATGGCTGATCGCTAAAAAGAAGCTATTTTGACGCCGTGATAGGGGGAAAATTTTCCAGTAACCCCCTATCAGCGTCAAAATAGCCACAAATTTTTTCAGAACACCCTTGTCAGCGTCAAAATAGACCCAAAATTTTTCGTTGGCCGTCTTGAATTTTCACTATCGACATCTTTTTTTTCGTTGGCCGTGTTGAATTTTCACTATCAACGCTTTTTTTTCTGGCAACCCCTCTGTAGCCGTCATAAAATTGCTTTTTTGGGACGGAAAGGCCTTTTGGCCGCGCTAAAAAGGGTTATTTTTTCGCGACAGGGCCGTCAGCCTCGCTGCGGTTGTATTTTGGCCGCCGATCACGCTTTTTAGCCGGCCGTCGCTGCTTTTACGGCGGCCATGTCAGTTTTTTGCGTCCGTACGAGACGAAATTTTTCGTGCGACAGCTTGTGAACGACGCGTCAGGGGATATTTTTTTCAAATCTTTTGTTTGGGGGCGGAAAAAAGGCAAATTTTAGTTCGAATGGTCATTTAGGCGCCCAAGACGGGGAGTACGAAGTAAGAAATAAAGATTAAGCGGCTAAAACTGATGATTTTTTTACCTTACTTCCCATGGGCTAGGATTGAACCAGGAGTTTTTTCATATCTTTCAGGAGCGGTGGCCGCTTGGATTATTTTTTAAGGTTGACGTGTAACAGGAGATCGCTCGTTTAACAGTGGGGGAATATTAAGGGCTAGACAGCGGGTGGAAAAGAATGGTATGATGAACAGGATATCGGCATTTTTTCTGGATACTCCTACTGCAACGGGAATATTCGAAAAAGCGTCGGATAATCAGCGGGCTGAACACTACCATTGTAATTGACTTTAATACTGGCAAAACCCTGATTTTTGTGGGTGCATTGTCCTTAAATTGTAGCTGTTACAAGCAAAGTTTCCAATCGCACAGCAAGAATTTATAGACAAATGCGGTTACTTTCCAAATTATAACCGTACTATTAATAGTGCAAGATACGATTGCCAGAAGGGAACAATATATGCACAAATTTTCACTACTTGTGAAAACGTCACTTATTTTAACTGCGCCAATCATCTGGTTTGGTATTACATCATCCTATGGATATTTCCAAAACAGTAATATTGCGTATTTAGTTACACCTACGATTACCACCTCTTCTTCCTCTTCAAATCAAGCTGGCGCCGGCAGCGGTACTATTTCGGCTCCGGCCACCGCACTGCCGAACGACACGCCTGCTTTGCCGTTAGATTCCACAGCTCGGATTCAGACTCAAGAGGCGGCTATGGACCGGACTCACTTATCAGGCCCAGATTTGGCTCCGGGTCAAGGTACGGTTACACCGACGTTGGAACCGCCAACCGAGCCTGGTCTACCCGCAACCGACGCGCAGCCTGATCAACCAACAGGCGGCTCTGCTGAAACAAGCAGTGGGACCGCTGTTGTTCCGGCCACAGAATTACCCCATAATGATACCCCTCTCCCGACTGACCCAACCGCTTGGATGCAAACCCAAGAGGCAGCCTTGGATCAAAGCCACGGTTCAGGGCCCACGCTTGCTCCGGGTGATTCTCCTGTTACACCAGGCCCGGAGATATCATCCGAAACAGACTCGACGGGTGCTTCATCTGGATCATCAATCCCTTGTATGACGGGGCTGTTGTTAGGAGTTGTTTTTGTTATCAAAAGAAAAAATTTATAGGTAACCCAAGTTGTCAACTTGTACGGAAACACCTTTAGGGTTTCCGAAATGGCCTTAGCCCGACCGAATTTGGATATTTAACGCCACTTATTATCGAAACTATGGTCGAGCCACTAAGGGCCTGGAAGGACAGCAACTTGAGTTAGAGGGGGGACAACTCATGATTAAGTTATTGAGGTACACGTTAAGTTTACTAATAATTATGGTGGCAGTAGTTTTGATAGTATCACCCAGCAGGGCCCAGACCGATTCGCCCATAACCTTGCCCCAAGAAATCGGACCAGGCGAGATGGTAACTGGACAAGGAGCAGTTTCCCCCCAACATGTGACTGTAGCGTATTTGGATACACCCCCCGAACTTACCGCCGAACAACAACGCTTAATCGAGCAAAGTAGTAATCGCCCCCTATTGTCTGGACCTCCCTTGATGTTAGATCCAGACATAGCCAACTTGGTTGCACAACCGAACGTTCCCGAAACAGTACCGGACAACAGAGGAAGTAGGGTTGGTCAATCGAATACGCTAGGCGTACCCCCAATCGCAAGCGGGCTTGAAGATGATTTACCGGACCCCAAACCTCAAGCGTCAGGCGATTACCGATTCTATCGCAGTAAAGATCTGCTTGATATTTCAACGGGATCCTCTTTGCAATCCAGTACCAATGAACCTAACCTTGATGCTCGAGGCGATGCTCATTTTATGACAGGGAATTGGTACGCGGCTTTCGCCACTGATTATGGGCAATATTATCGATTCGTTGATCCATTTACAACCTTCCCGGCTTCTGATGGGGGCTTTTGTTGTGATCAGTTGGTGATTTATGATGACAGCCGAGACCTGATGTTTTGGCTACTACAATATATCGAATCGGGCGGAACTAATCGGCAGCGGTTGGCCGTAATTCATGGCAGTGATCTTAACCCTGGTATGACGGGAGCCGACTGGACTTATTACGACTTTACCGCGGCCAGTTTCGGTTTGGGATCAAATCGATGGTTAGACTATCCCAAGATGGCCCTTAGCAATAATTACCTCTACATCAATAGCAATGTCTACGACACCTCCGATTCCTGGACAAATAGTGCCGCGTGGCGCATCCCTCTGAACCAGTTGAATGCGGGAGGCACCATTAACTTTAACTACTTCACTAGAGATGATACAGCGAGTATTATGCCAACAGATGGGGCGACGACCACAATGTATTGGGGGACACACAATTCGCTCAGCCAAGTGCGAATTTACCGCTGGGCTGAAAATTCAAGCTCGCTCTTCTGGGATAATGTCAATATTTCTAGTTGGACCGCCGGTAGTTTTAGCTGCCTGTCCCCCGATGGCAATAACGCTTGTGGTCGTATTGATGGGCGGATGCTTGGCGGTTGGGTAGCGAATAACGTCATCGGTTTTATGTGGGGATCAAACGCAGATGGCAGTACTTATTCATATCCCTATGTGAATGTGGCGCGTTTTAACCAAAGTAATCGCTCTTTAATTGACCAACCGCGTCTTTGGAGTAACTCCACAGCCTGGATATATCCCAGCATTGGCGTGAACAATCGTGGGCATATTGCTGGCCCTGTATTTACCGTTGGTGGTGGTAGCTATCCCACTCTCCGAATTATTGTGGCTGATGATTATAGTGGGACTCCGCCACCTTGGGAGAACTATTTCGTACGGGCCAGCACCCACGGCCCAGAGCGTAACCGCTGGGGAGATTACGTTTCTTCTCGGCGCCACGAGCAATATGCAAATACCTGGGTCAGTTCCGGTTTTACCCTACAAGGCGGGAGTGGAAATGGTAGTACCCATCCTCAAATCATCTGGCATGGGCGTGAACGTGATCAACCCCCTGCCTGGCCTAGTAACGATGACATCACCAACAGTGCTTTCGCCATTACCAGCCCATCAAATTGGACTCAAAGTACAACCCAGGCCACCTCAGCCGTTGATGATCCCACCGCTACCTGCGGTTCTAGCTCTACACCCTGGCAATCTCGTAGCGTTTGGTATTCTTTTATCCCCTCAACATCCGGAAATTACGAAATTTCGACCAATGGCAGTAATTACGATACGGTCCTGGCAGTCTGGAGAGGCTCACGGGGTTCACTGATTCAGGTAGGGTGCGATGATGACGGAGGCACAGGAACACAATCTTCTCTAGTCGTTGCCCTCAATAGCGGAACAAAATACTATATAGAAGCGATGCGTTATGGATTTGGCACTGGCGGAGAACTCGCCCTCAGTCTTAAAAACGCACCGCCATCGCCCCCGGCCAATGTTCAGGCCAGCGATAGTACATTTACCGATAAAGTGCGGGTGACTTGGAGCAGTGTTACGAACGCAACAAGCTATGAAGTGTGGCGGAATACAACCGATAACAGTGGTACGGCCAGCCAAATTGCCGCCTCGGTCAGTGGAACCAGCTATGATGATACAAGCGCCGTAGCTGGGCAAATTTATTATTACTGGGTCAAGGCAAAAAATAGTTATGGCTCCAGTGCCTTTAGTGCTTCTGACAGCGGAACTGTAAAACCAGTCCAAAATCCGCCTGCTGTTCCCACCAATGTCCAGGCCAGTGATAAGACATTTACAGATAAGATCCGGGTCACTTGGAATACCGTAGTCGGCGCGACAAGCTACCAGGTCTATCGGGCAGGGTCTGAGACCGGAACCAAAACTAATCTGGGTACTACAACCAGCCCCACTTATAACGATACGACGGCCTCTTTAGGTTTTATTTACTACTATTTTATAAAAGCCTGTGACGGGGACCTTTGTAGTGACTTTGGTGGGCCAGATAGCGGTACGGTTGGGGTACACGTTTATCTTCCGGTTGTCACTAAGTAAACCATGCATCTTAAACAAATAGTTCGCGATTTCTGGCTGCTCGATGAGATAGTTATTCGGTGTCATGCCCTGACTCTATTGAAATAGAGGCCTCGCCGATCTCGAGCAGCAGCTTGCGGAGACGTTCGGCATGGGCACGCGTTTCAGCCGCTCGCTGGCGAAAGGATCCCACCAGCATTTTACGATCTGATGCCTGTTCTCCCTGAGCGAGTTTCTCCTGCATGCGGGCTTTCTCCTCTAAGGTGCGAAGCGCTATCCACAAGGTGCTTTCGATAGCTTCGTCTTGACGCATTAACAAGCTGTGGGTGGTCAAACTATGCCCGATATGACAGCGGTAATGCGATACGCCATTTTTCTTTATTTCCCACAGAGGTCCGCCACACTCCGGACACGACACCGGAACCCGGCGGCCGAGTTGATCCATTTGATCCAGATCGTCCCGATTATTCAGATCGAATCGGTTTTCCAACATAATATCTGCCGGGACAGGGGCCTTAGTCTCAACGGCTGTTTTGGTCAGCCGGTTTAGCAAGTTGCCGATAGCCAGGGCCGGCAGCGTATGATCGGGGTGTACGCAGGCGATGGCACTTTGCGGCATATCGGGATAAAGCGCATCGGCCGGGTCTTGGCAAACGGTGACCCCACCACAGCGTTTGATCGCCAGCAACCCCGTCGCTCCGTCGTCGAGCATCCCGCTCAAGATAACGCCGATGGCTTGTGTTCCGTAGGACACTGCCGCGGAGCGAAAGGTCAAATCGATGGCCGGTCGAGATTGATTGACTCTAGGGCCGCGAGACAGGGAGATGGTGTTCTCGCGGATTAACGTATGGTAGTCCGGCGGCGCAATATAAATCCGTCCGGCTTCTAGTGGTTCGCCGTCGACGGCCAGAGCGGCCGGAAGCAGTCCTATTTTGGTTAGCTGGGCTGCTACTCCCGAGGCCGGACCGGGGCCAAGGTGCAGCACTAAGATGATAGCGGCCGGCACATTAGCCTCAAGATTAGCGATCACTTTAACCGCTGCTTTGAATCCCCCGGCCGAGCCACCCAAAAGAATCAATCGATTTAGATGAGTTTCCATAGCGAAGTCCCTTAAGTTTTAGTAACAAGAGTTAGGCAAAAACCAAATGACAGGTCCCTTGAGCACGTTAAATCGATCTGTTGAACGACTCAGATGCTGCTTATCGACAATAAGCGACTGTCACCCGTGTAACTGCGTAAATCCTGATTGAATAAGCGCCATAGCGCTAATTTTGGTGGAATTGGACAAAAAGACGGAGGTCAGAAGATATCATGCCAGATCATCGCTGATTCTCAAATTGTCGGGAATGGACAGCCTCAATACGGCCGCTGCCAGTGTAATTCGCACCGTGAGTTCATCCCCGGGGGAAGAGCAGTTCAAGGCCATCAACCAATATGCCTTTCATTGGCTAAAGCAAGCCCACGATGCCTACGTTCGCAAAGATTTCACCGAGGTCTTCGAAAAATTTATCAACAACTAACGAATAGCGTTTATGGGGGTTGATGAGCTCATAGAGTTTAGGGAGTTTGAGGTTAAATAACGGCCCATGTGGCAATAGATATGACGGGCTACGGCCGGCGACTAACCACCGCCGGCTGTTTCGATTCAGACGGCGCAGCGCTCAACGGCGGCCAGGACATCTTTGAGCACCGGCTTGCGGCTGAAGGTCAAAACCTCGCCGGCCGAGGCGGCTTCAAATGTGCCTTCGGCCACATTGGCGCTTTCGTAGATGAGCAGGATTAAATCGGTGCGGCCGGCCAGCCGGATTTTCTCTAGCTTGCGGCGCAGATAGTGCGGATGCCAAAAGCCGACAATTTCCAGCAGCGCGCGCCGGCCGTCTTTGCGATGCGTCAGCGAAAAATCGGGAATCATGACCGAATCGCCCACGATGATTAGTTCGTCTTCGCGCGCCAACTCCCATTTGCGTTTGGCCCCGCCGTACTTCTCCTCAAATTCGGCGGCGAAGTCGGCCTCGAGCCGGCTGTCGAACATGCCGGAGGCGCGGAAGTGGGTGCGCAGTTGACTGCGGTCGGTGAGGGTGTAGCGCAGCGGTTCGTGGCCGGGGTGGTGCGGCGGCTGGACATCGGCCTCCATGTACCACTGCTGGCACAGCAGCAGGGCCGGCAGAAATTTGGCGAACTGCAAGCCGTAGCGAATGGTCGATTGGACAAAGGGCGAGATGGGGCCGTGCAGCGTCACGTGGTAGCCGGGCGGTTTGTGCGACGGCTCTAGATTCGCCGGCTCAACTGCGGCATCGCCGAAATTTTGGGCCAGCGGGTAAATGGTGTACATTAATTTAAACAGTTTGATGTATTTAAACAGGTCCTTGTAGCTGTCCGCCACCCGAATGCGCATCTCCCGTGCCCAGTAGAGCAGGCCGCGAGCCAGCTCTAAATTGTAGCGCGTGATCAGATCGCCAGGCGTGATGGGCGGGCCGGGGTCGAGCAGAATTTGCTCCTCGGCCAGGTCGGC
>JAGRCC010000165.1 GCA_020433785.1 Anaerolineae bacterium | reverse complement strand
GTTGGAAGAAACCAGACCCTAAAGGTTTTATAAGGTGTCTTTAGGACAAAATATAAGCGCGATTGCTTCATGATTTTGCTTGAAAGGTGACTTCGGAAACCTTTAGGGTCTCGAACTGCGTAAGTTCTATAGGGTTTAGGCCGCAGCCGGCGGCTCCGCGGGAGTGGCCCGACGCTTGGGGGCGACCAGCTTCACCTCATACCCCCAATTTTGCAGTTTCGGCGTCAGGGCGCCCTCAAACTGAAACGTCAGCAGGTGGCTAACCGCCGATTGCAAATAAAAATGCATAGCCGCGATAATCGGCCCGGCGGCGGCGACGGCTCGCTTCCGCTGACTTTGGCCGGCCCGGCGGCGGCGCAGTTGCTGCCGCAGCGCGTCGTGTATGGCGATCACCTCGGCTAACGGCGGCTGCGGGAGTCGCTCTAGGGGCGGGCGGCTTTGTTCTTCGGCGATATAGTGCCTGAGGAGAAACAGATGCTCCCGGCGCGTTTCGGGCAAGAGGATATTGCCGGTGGTCTGCTTGTAGGTAAAGCCCCACTGCACGGCATCCGCCGGTGTATCAAACGATATAGCCGCGACGATGCGGTGGATATGGCGAACCATTTGGCGAACGCGCTCATCCAGATCTTCCAGGGCAGCGGCGGCTCTGGTTCGCTGTAGCTCACCGGCCTGGCGCATTTCATCATTCTCGTCCCACTGCCGCAGCAGTTCGACCAACAGGGGTGTATGCGGCAGTTGCGCCTCAGGGGGGAGGCCGGCTTCATACGTCACAAAGGTTCTGACGGTGTCTACGACGTCTAAGGGTTTCTTCTTTTCGGGAAAAGACAGACGATAGGGGCTGGCGGTGTCTAACTTGATGATAACCATGGACAGGCTCCTGATGGGGCAAGTTGGGTTGGGATAAACGGTTACGATTAAAAAAAGTTAAGCCTTAAATACCATTATAACCAGCTTCGTTACCGTGTCTACCTGCCCGCCTCAATTTTACCTGCATCCCCTACTGTACGCCCGCTCTTAGTGTCGCCGCCAGTCTCGACCGCCTGGCGCATGGCCTATCCAACACGCTAACGGCTCATGCCGCATGCCGCAACGCTTCACCGGCGTCCGACAGCCTCTTTCCGCATGCGGAAACGCTTCATCGGCGTCCGATAACGGCTTTCTGCATACCGCAATGCTTCATCGGCATCCGATGGCCTTGCGCCGCATGCGGCAACGCTTTATCGGCGTCCGATAACGGCTTTCCGTATGCCGCAATGCTTCATCGGCGTCCGATAACGGCTTTCCGCATGCGGAAACGCTTCATCGGGGCTGTCACAGCCTCGACGGCATGGAGATGTTCCTGATTGAAGCACCCGCTCGCTTATCCGCCGCACCTTTGAGACCGCCCGTCCCCGATACAGCCCTAACTCACCCCATTGGGGGGAATTTGATTGCAAGCCGCCCATAGGAGTAAGGATATGATTGTGTGCTGCTCCACAAAAGCTATAAAGTCAAGCAAGCCTCAATAACCTCAGTTTCTTGTCCTCTTGAGCCTGTTCTAAGTATAATACGATATCGTTTTCGACTGGATGCTGTCCCGGCAGCCGGTAAACTGTGGGCCTGGGCGGCAGGCTCAGCGGGATCTTATACAATGGAAATCAGACTGGCAAAAATTTCTGAAAGAAGGGTACTTGAAGCCCTTCAATGGCGGGCTGCCCTTAATAATCCGGGCGATCGGCAAGCCTTACTGGCCAACCCTGACGCGATAGAAATTCCTATTAGTCAAATTGAGCAGGGCTTTGTCTTTGTAGCCGAAGAAGAGGGTCATATCAATGGCTTTGCTGGCATCTTGGAACGGCCAGACGGCAATATAGAATTAGATGCCCTATTTGTCGAGCCTGTTTCTTGGAAAAAAGGTATCGGTCGTGCCTTAGTTGACTATTGTGCGTCTTTCGCCCTGGCTAAAGGAGCAAATTATCTCCATGTTGTCGGCAACCCCCACGCTGAGGGATTCTACCTGGCTTGTGGATTTAGGGTGATCGGCACAGAAAAAACCCGATTTGGTTCGGGCTTACTAATGAAAAAGGCTTTGCCCGCAAGCACAAAATAGGCTAGTAGAGCGTGAGCCCAAACATGAAAACGCTTGGTTGTGGTTAAGCCGCTTGACCTGGCCAGAAAATTTCCGGCTTACTCGCCTACTCATGACGGTTCCTATCCAATTGACGTGAATACTATCGCTTCGAAAAACAAACTACTCATTCCAACCTTACTGATTTTCGCCCTGTTCTTCATCGTGCCCTTGTTGGCCTTCCCCGAACTGATTTTTTCCGGGAAAACTCTCTACCGGGATGATATCACCTGGATTCACTATCCCGGCCATATCTTTGTCGCCGACGAATGGCTGGCCGGACGGGTGCCGCTGTGGGACCCCTTTCGGCAGGCCGGCAAACCGATGCTGGCCGAGCCGCAAATAGGGGTGCTGTACCCGCTGCGGGTGCTGTTCTTGAGTCCTTTGAATCCCTCCTTAGAGTTATCGCTCTTTCTTTTTATGCACTACACCCTGGCGGCCTGCTTCGCCTTTGTCCTGGCGCGCTCGCTGAACCTAAGTCGCTGGGGGGCGACGCTGGCCGGTTTAGCCTTTGGTTTCGGCGGCTTTTTGATGGCCCAAAATATAAACCTCAACATTATGACCGGCGCCGTCTGGCTGCCGCTGGTGCTTGGGGGGGCTATTGAAACGCTTAAGCGCCGCCGTTGGCGGGTGGCCATGCTGGCCGGCATGCCAATAGCCCTCCAAATGTATACCGCCCAGCCCCAAATTACCTTTTACACGCTGGTGATGATGTCCGGCTACGGGGCTTACCAGATTGTCGGCGACTTTTTCTTTGGGCCGCACCGGTACAAGCTGAATTATGCGCTCATCACCGGCTTATTGCTGACCACCATGGTCGTCAGCGGTTTACTCCTGGCTGCGCCCCAATTGATCCCCACCCTGGAGATGCTTCAATACACCATCCGGTTAGCCCGTCAAGGGTTTGACCTGCTGACCGAAAATTCATTGCCGCCGGCAATGTGGCTTAACCTGCTGCTGCCCGGCGCGTTTGGCAACGGCGTGGTTGGTTTTGAGGGGGGCGATCCGTTTCAAGAGGATTTCATCTACGTGGGGTTTATGACGCTGTTGTTGGCGCTGTTCAGTTGGCCCCGACGCCGGCAGCCCCCCGTCCTGTTTTTTATGCTACTCTTGTTGAGCGCCGTCTTGCTGGCGATGGGACGCTACACCCCGCTCTACGCCACCGTGATCCAATATTTGCCGGGCTTTGATCTGTTTCGTATTCCGGCCCGCTGGGTGTTGGGGGTCAATCTGGCCTTGGCTATTTTGGCCGGCGTTGGCCTGGATTTTCTACTGGAGCAGGGCGTCTCGAAGACCACCCTGATGATCGTGGTAGCCATCGGCACGCTGCTGATCGTGGGGTTGGGGTTGGCCTGGCTGGGGCAGGAGACGCTCATGCAATGGGCTGAGACTTGGAGTGGCCTCAATCGAAAACTGCTCCGCGTATTTTTTGACCTCAGCTACACCTTTAACCCCATTTACGACGATCGACTACTGGTGGGGTGGATGCCTTATTTGACCGTGCCGGTGGTGCTGCTAACCACGAACATCATCATCGCCGTTGGCTTGTTTACGCTCTATGCCCGGCGACTTATGTCCCCAACCCGCTTTGCCGGTTTGATTGTGGCGGCCGTCACCTTCGATTTGATCGTGGCCGGGGGAACCGTCATCAATCCGATCAAGGAGGCGACGCGCTGGCAGCAGCTCTCCGGGGGAGCGCAGTATGTTTTGGAGCACGTCGGTCAGGCCCGGGTCTTTCCCTTGAGCGCCAGCAGCGAGGAGACCGCGATTAGCCATTTGGGGCAATATTTCCCCTCGGCCCGTCGCGTTCACAGCGCCGGCGGCCACGCCGGCCCGCTGGTCCTTCAGCGTTACGAAGATTTCATTAACGAGGCTCATCCGGTGCAGGTTATCCAAATCTTGGGCGTTCGCTATATATTAACGCCCGGTCAAATGGGCGCCGACGTAG
>JAGRCC010001165.1:2450-3251 GCA_020433785.1 Anaerolineae bacterium | reverse complement strand
CTGTCGGCGATCAGGTCAGCGTCAGCGGCCGGCACACCGACAGCGGCAAATGCCGCAGCGGTAAATGCCGCCAAATGATCAGGAGCGATCGGTTGAGTCGTCATAGCTTAGGTTCTTCCTTTCTCATTCCTCAATTTCTGTAGCCCATAGCAGCGCTTTATTCAGCGGGTAGTTTCGGCTCCCCCGGCGCGAGATCATTCGGCAGTGAGCCATCAGGATTAACTCGATACCGCACAATCCGTCCTGTCGGGTAACTCCATAGAATGCGCATCGGGCCAGCGCCGGAGTTATAGAACCGATGTGGTGTACGGGCCGGAATGAAGGAAGTATCCAAGGGCTGGAGCTGGTAAGAGTTGATCGGCTGGTCCACCCCGCCGATTTCCAGGGTCGCTTGGCCCTCTAATAGGGTCACTGACTCGTCCACCAGATGAAGGTGCCAAAAGAGGCCAGCGCCGGGTTCGAATCGGGTCAGGCCGGTCGAGAGGTGTGATGAACCTATATCTTCGCCGGTAAAGAATACTCGGCTGACTCCGGGCGTCCCTGGGACTGGTGGGGTCGTCTTTTCCCGCATCAGTACACACGATGATGGTGTCTCGTTGATCATTTTTTCTCCTGTGTCAGACCTTATGACCGGTGTTTACTTCACCAGCCCCAGCCGGATGGCTTTAACCGCGGCCTGGGTGCGGTCTGAGACATCCAGTTTTTTGAAGATGGTTTGCAGGTAACTTTTGACCGTGGTCGGGCTGAGGACCAGCGTGTGAGCGATACCGTGGTTGGTCAACCCTTCCACCAACAGGCGCA
>JAGRCC010001165.1:0-2394 GCA_020433785.1 Anaerolineae bacterium | reverse complement strand
GGGGAGTCGTCCAGATTGCTCAGGACGTTCTGCAAAAATTCTCGATCGACCCGCGATTCGCCCCTGGCTACGGCCCGTACCGTGGTTAGCAGTTCTTCCCGGGGGATATCTTTCAGGACAAAGCCAGCAGCGCCGCCGGCTAAAGCCCGCAGCAGGTAAGCCGTGCTGCGGTAGGTGGTGATGATGATGACGCGTGTGGTGGGACTCAAGCTGTTGATCGCTTGCAGCGCGTCCAGGCCATCCATATCCGGCATCCGAATATCCATCAGGACGACATCGGGGCATAGTTGTTTGAATTGGGTTATGGCCTCGCGGCCGCTGCCGGCTTGACCCACCACTTGGATATCGGGTGCGGTGAGCATGCTGTGCAAGCCTTCGCGCACCATCGGGTGGTCGTCGACAATCAACACCTTGATTTTTGAGGGGATCGTCTCGCTCATTTTTCCTCCACCGCGTATAAGGGGATATAGGCTGTAATTCGGGTGCCTTCGTCCGGCCGGCTTTCGATATGCAGGTCGCCGCCCAGCAACATGGCTCGCTCACGCATGCCGGTCAGGCCAAAGTGAGCGCTGCCGTTGGTTTTGCCGACCTCTTTAAGGTTAAAGCCGCGGCCCCAATCCTGGACTTCTAACACCAGATTGGGCCGGTTGAGGTGCAGTGAAACCCGCACCCGGTCGGGGTGGGCGTATTTGCGGGCATTGGTCAGGGCTTCTTGGGCAATGCGAAAGATGGCGGTTTCCAACGTCGGGTTGAGTGTAATCCGTTCCAGGTCTGCCACAAATTCAAGCTGCCACTGTTCCTGCTCGGCTAACTCGGAGGCGTATTGGCGCAAGCCGGATACCAGACCAAAATCTTCCAGGGTAGCCGGGCGCAGTTCCGAAACCACCCAGCGGGCCTCTTTGATGGCTTCCCGCAGGCGGGCCTGTCCGATCCGTAACTCGACCTGGGCTTGGGGATTAGGGTCGGTGGTGATAGCGGCCAGCGTGTCGATATGCATGTTGGCGCTCAAAAGCAGTTGGGTCAGGCCATCGTGTAAATCTAGGCCGATGAGCCGACGTTCTTCTTCCTGAACTTCGGCCAGCTTTTCGGCCAGGGTCCGCAGCCGCGTTTCGCGCAGGGCCAGCCCTTCNNNTTTTCCAGCGCAATGGCGGCCTGGTCGGAGAGCAGTTGCAAAATGCGTAGATTGTCCTGACTGAAGCAGTCGCGGTCATGTAATGAAACGTCCATTACCCCGGCCACCCGCTCCCCCTTTTTCAGGGGAAACGCGGCTGCGGCTTTGATGCCCCATGACCTCGCCCGAGGGGTAGTATATAAGGGATGGTGTTGAGCCTGGTTAATCACCTGGGGCTGGCCGATTTGGGCAGCGGTGGCGATAATCCCTTCTTCGCGAGGAATACGGGGTGGGCGGTCGTCTACAGTGTCGGCGGTAGCGCTGGCGGCAAATTGAAGCTGTTGGCGGTTGTACACAAAAATGCGCACAGTGGCAGCGGCGACCAGGCGCAGCGCGCTGGAGGCGATGGTATCGAGCACCTGCTCCGGGTCCAGGGTGCCGGTCAATTGCAAACTCACCTGGCGGAGGGCTTCTAACTCCGAAAGACGCTCGGTCAGGTGGCGTTCGCGCACATCCAAATCAGTCATCATGACATTGAACGCCCGGGCTAACTGGCTCAACTCATCCTGACCGGCCAGGTTGACCGGGGCCGATAGGTCGCCCTGCGCCACGCGGTCGGCGCCGCGGGTTAGGGCTACAATGCCGGTATCGAGCCGGCGTAGGAGAGGCCAGGTGACCGCTCCGGCCAGCATGGAGGTGATAACGGCCACAAAAAGACTACTGCCGATGGTCAAATTCATCGCCGCGGCCAGTTGTTGTTGCGTGTCGGCCAGATTTTGAGCAGCATGCGGTTGAATTTGGCCGACCAGTACTTCGTCGCCGGCTTGATACAGCATGTCAGCAAACGTCGCAAACTGCTGCCGTTGGCGATCTTGGCCGGCCATGAGTAACTGGCCGGTAATTCTTATTTGATTAAACAAGTTACCGGCGTACTCGCCCCAAAATTGCTCTTGCGGGGTGTTTGACTGAGACTTAAACACGTTTAGGTGATGCTGAAAGCCGATCACCCCCTCATCAAAGCGCACCCGTTCGGCGGCATCGGGCGAGGCCAGATATGAGGCCACCGCCAACGACATTTCGTTAAGATATTCCTGCATCCCGCTGACCGCGTTTTGATAAATGGTGTCGCTTTCCGGGCGGGCCACGCGTACCTCGTGGGCCAGAAAGGCGCTGAGCCTAATTTCGGCGTCCTCAATGTTCAGCAGGGAGAAATCCTGGGCATCGCGCAGCCGAATCAGGTCGTCGGCTATGGCGTTGGCTTGTTGGCGAGTCTCCGCCAGGTC
>JAGRCC010000164.1 GCA_020433785.1 Anaerolineae bacterium | reverse complement strand
GATAAGGAGATTGGCCTTATAAATCGCCTTATCTCCCTATCTCCGTCGTCAGTATTGTTGAAATTATTTAATTTCCATTCCTAAACTCCTATCAACTCTATTATAAAGCAGGTATTGATTGGAGTGAAGTGTTTGAATCAAAACAGCCGACTCCCTCATGGGCGCCGGCTGTTTAAGACCATTTATCAACTTTTAACTACTAGCGAGGCTAGAGATCGGCTATTTTCACTTCTGAAGCACCAAGCGGACTTACTTGCTGCGACCATTCGGCGGGCAGCGGTTGGAGAATAGGCTGGATAGCGGCCATCGTTCTGGATGTAATATCGGCCACATCCCCCTCGCCCTCAATTTCCAGGAGTAGTCCCGCCTGTTTATAGTAATTGATCAGGGGGGCCGTTTGGCCATGGAACGTTTTTAGCCGGGCCACAATGGTTTCTTCGTTATCATCTTTACGCTGGTAGAGTTCACCGCCACAACGATCGCATTTACCTTCTTCAGCGGGCGGGTTGAACACCAGGTGGTAAGGCGTTTGGCAATTGCAGCAGATGCGGCGCCCCGACAGTCGCTGGATGATCTCATCATCGGAGACCTTAATATAAAGCACCGCATCCAGCCGGCGCTGCATGTCGGTTAGCATATCGCTTAGGGCTTCCGCTTGCGGCAGGGTGCGCGGAAATCCGTCTAAAATGAAACCGGCTCGGGTATCGGGTCGTTGTAGACGGTCGCGAACCATGGCTTGGGTGACGTCATCGGGTACCAGTTCGCCGCGCTCCATGTAGGTTTTAGCTAACTTGCCCAGTTCAGTTTCATTCTTGAGATTTTCTCGGAATAAATCGCCGGTCGAAACGTGTTGTAGGCCGAGACTATTCTTAAGTTGCTCGGCTTGCGTCCCTTTGCCGGAGCCGGGTGCGCCCAGCAGCACCACATCAAGGCTGGGAAAAGCAGCTTGGTCAGGCGCTAGCACTTTAGCCTCTTCCTTTAGGCCCTGAAGTAGCAAAGCATCTTCAGTTTTGGCCCGCTGCTGTTTATTGCGCCGGGCGGCGGTAATAGCATTGATGAGCGCATTGGTCACATCATCCATACTGCCCTCATCCTTAATAATCACCAAGCGGCCGCTTTGTCTGTAGTAATTAATCAACGGCTCGGTCACTCGATGGAACAGTTTTAGCCGTTCACGACCAATTTCTATCGTATCATCAGCCCGCTGATACAAGTCGCCCTGACATCGATCACACACCCCCAGGGTGCTGGGCGGATTGAAGGCCACATGGTAGGGCGCTTGACAGGTGCGACAAATGAGACGTCCCGGCAGTCGCGCAATAACTTCCTCATCAGGCGCTTGCAGGTAAATTACGGCTTCGAGTTTACGACCGGCTTCCTCAAGGAGTTTATCTAAAAATTCTGCCTGGTATAACGTACTGGGGAACCCATCAAATAATATTTCTTGTTTAGGAGCGGTTTTGAGCAGCCACTCCTCAATTAAACTATCAACTACTTCATCGGGCACCAGATCGCCCCGACGCATGTAACGTTTGGCCAGGAGGCCTAACGCGGTGCGCTGTTCAAGACTGTCCCTGAACAGATCGCCTGTCGAAATATGGTGTAACCCCAATTGGGAAACTATTCTAAAGGCTTGAGTCCCTTTTCCGGCTCCGGACGGACCGATTAATGCAATTGCCATAACTACCTCCTTGTAGATTAATAAAAATCTCCGATGATTGAACCGTCCTTATTACAAAAGAGATTTAATTAAATTGACCGTTAGATTAAAAAGTTGTTTATAAGTTCCAAATTTCACAAACTTGGGACAGAAAAAGGTACCTGGGGGCACAACTAAAGGGTAAAGGAGGCAAAACCATTTTGAAGGCGAAAATATGCCCCGCAGTACATCATTGTACCGAGGACGTTAATGTCTTTAAGTATACTTAAAAAAAATAGGCAAAACACTAGTCAACTGTCCAGTTTAAAGCCTGGACAATTATGGGGTTTTAGCGATCTAGGCCCGCGATTATTACTTCGGACCCCCTATCAAACAAAGACCGATATTAAATTTGACTATTACAAAACCCTTACATATTTTTTATAGGCATCTTACGCGCTCATTTTAGACTTAAGTCCAACGATTAATCAAACCCTATTTCAATCAAAGGAGAAGATAATTCATGGAGTGGATTCTGCAACCCTGGCCTTGGTATATTGCCGGGCCGCTCATCGGTTTAATGGTGCCGGCCTTACTGCTGCTGTCCGGCAAAACCTTTGGGGTCTCAACCAGTTTTCAACATTTAGGGGCTATTTGCACCCCCAAAAGTAACTTGCCCTATCTAAAACAGTTCGATCGGGATAATAATAACTGGCAGTTAGTGTTCGTGGCCGGCATTATCATTGGTGCGTTTGTCGGCTCGCATTTTTTGTCAATTAGCCCGGTTTCATTTCTACCAGATACCTATTATTCGCTCAGTGGTATGGTACGGTTAGCACTAGGCGGGTTACTGGTCGGTTTTGGCGTGCGTTATGCCGGCGGCTGTACCTCCGGCCACACGATCATGGGCTTATCAAACCTCCAATGGTCAAGTTTGGTCGCCTCAATCAGCTTTTTTGCCGGAGGGTTGCTGCTAACCCATGTCTTACAATTTTAGGAGGGAGATAATGAAACAGCTATACGTTCTACTGGTCGGTACATTCTTCGGCGTCGTGCTGGTCAAATCAGAAGTAGTGTCCTGGTTTCGTATTCAAAAGATGTTTATGTTTGAGGAAGCCCATATGTACTTGATAATCGCTTCGGCGATTGCGGTGGGCGCAGCGGCGGTCTATTTAATCAAACGGTTTCATCTGAAAACTATCTTTAATGAAGATGTGGTCATTAAGACCAAACCGTTTCAAAAAGGGGTTATTATCGGCGGGCTGCTGTTTGGCATCGGCTGGGCGATCACCGGCGCGTGCCCTGGCCCGATCTATGCTCAAATCGGCAGTGGCGAATACATCGCGTTGATTACCTTTGCCGGGGCCTTGGTAGGAATGTATTTGTATGCGATTTTGCAGCCTAAATTACCTCATTGAGTAAAGGAGTTTATCGAGTTTAAATGTGTTTGACGTCTATTGGGGCGCGGGCTTTTAGGAAAAACCGTATTTTGAGATGACCAGTCGATTATGGCTTGCTCATTGGCAATGATCACATTGGAGTCGAGCCGTTCGTGATCGACTGACCTTGACAACTTATGCTAGAATATCCCTACCATCATAAAAGGGATATTCGATGAAAATCTTGGCGGTTATAAGTGGTTTGGTTGGTCTGGTTACCCTGGTTTCTTTTTTTTACTATATTAACCCTAGTTTAGCCGGAGGCGGTCTAGCTACCAGGCCGGTAGTCGATCGATCCCCCCGCTTCGAGCCGACGATTGAGATTATGGCGACTCAGAACATCTATCTGCCGCTAGTTCAAAAAATCTCACCCCCGCTAAATGAGACGCTCAAAGAAAAATACCTTCTGGTTGAACATTGGACCACCGAAGAATGGAGTAGTGGCTGTCCGGGGCTGATTATCGATTTCCCAACCTACTATTTCGACACGCAAACCGGCGATTTGTTTATTACCGTAAACCCTGTGCTAATGTCCACGAATATGGGCTACATGGGCTACGGCACGAGTTTGACCGGTGCTAGCGGCGGCATTAACAGTAATTTAGCGCGATTTGAGGCGGCGCCTTACACTGTCAGCGATACGACCTTACACGCTGTTACGGCCAGCGGCCAAATAACGATGACCCACAAGAATGAAGCAATCGTCCTCCTACCTGGAACAAACTGGGTCAGTCCCCCTATCATCGATAGCGGCGCTATGGGCATTCCTGAATGCGTGATCACCGCAACGCATCGGCTCACAAACTACGGTTTCCAAGAACGCAGCCGAATTGTTACCAACTAAACTGCCCTTCGTTGGCGCAGCTATCCTTACCTAATCCTTACAATTTCTTCACACCATTCTTACTTTGATGTGATAAATTCACAGAAGATGATTGTTAAATTTTTCACACAATCATCAGGACGTAAGCTACCTCTTTCTAAGGACTCTAAAGGTTTTTGAGCCCTTTAGAGTCCGAAGGTAGCTGCCACACAAAAAACCAACAGAAGTTAAGCAGATTGGAGATCGCCATGAACGAGCGATTAATTATCGTGGGTGGGGTAGCCGCCGGAATGAGTGCCGCGGCCAAAGCCCGTCGAGAGAACAAACAATTAGACATTGTGGTCTATGAAAAATCAGGGCACGTGAGTTATGGTGCCTGTGGATTACCTTATTTTATCAAGGGCGACATACCTCGCATTGAGAAAATTATTGTGCGCACCCCGGAGCAGTTTGCCAAGAGCAATATCCAGGTTAATGTTTGTCACGAAGTGTTAGGGGTCGATCCCGAACGTCAAACCGTCCAGGTCCGCAATCTGGAAAACGGCCAGGAATTTACCGATCACTGGGACAAGTTGATTTTAACCACCGGCGGGATGGCCGCCAAACCGCCCATTCCCGGCCTCGATCTTCCCGGCATTCTAACCTTGCGAACTGTTGAGGACGCGCTGGCTATCTGGAATTGGATTGAGCAGAAAACCCCCAAACGCGCGGTTATCGTCGGCGGCGGCTACATCGGCCTGGAGATG
>JAGRCC010001164.1 GCA_020433785.1 Anaerolineae bacterium | reverse complement strand
GTAGCCATTCAACAAGCTATCCGGCCTTGTTGGATTTATACGGCGCTCTTCTTGCCTGTTTACACCCTAACCGGCTGGTTCGAGAGTTACCCCCTCTTTTTCTTTTTATTGAGTTTGTATCTGCTGCTGGAAAATCGGCCTTATTTGAGCGCTATGTTCACCGGCATCGGCTTTATGATCAAGCTTATTCCATTGATCTTGTTGCCGGTCGGAGTGCAGTTAGTGGCTCAGATCAAATATCGTCTTTCACTGGTCAACGGCAAGCTATCGCTCATGAAACTCCCATCATCACCTCTACAACCCGAACCCCAAAACACAAATCCCCAAGCCATCATTCCCTTCGACCTCCCCCGCATCATCCTTTACTTCGCTATTTTCCTGCTCACTGTGGTCATCATCGCTCTGCCTTTCTATTTGATGAATCCCGACCTGTTACTGGCATCCCAGCAAATTACCGGCGCTCGACAACCGTGGGAAACCGTTTGGGCCTTGATCGACGGGAATTACGATTACGGCATTATCCCGCTCGACATGCGCGATCTCGACTGGCGGCCGGGCGATGCACCGCCAACGCGTATTCCCTGGCTGTGGGTGACCGCAGCCTTTGCCGGGGTCTATGCCATCTTTTACACCCGCCGGATCAACTGGTCTAATCCACGCAACGCGCTGGCGTTTGTAGGTTTTACCTTATGCTTGTTTATGTTATGGTCAAAAGGGTACAGTCCGCAGTGGCTCGGCTGGCCGTTGTTTTTCATAGCCCTGCTGCTACCCAACTTGCGAGGCATCACCTACGCCACTATCCTCAGCCTGGTCAACATTATCGAAGCCAACTTCTACTTTGTCATGTTTCCGGAGGATCGCTGGCTGTTGGCAGCCACTATTCTCATCCGCACCCTGCTGCTAATCGTATTAGCTGTAGAATTTTTGTGGTTGATTTGGCCGCAGGCCGTAACGCCAACCGTGAGCCGTATTCGAGCTTGGGGATTGGTCGCGTTAGTCACATTGTTATTTATCAGCGCCATTCCGGCTTCGATTCAGCTTGGCCGCAGTTACTTCGATCTCCGACTGCGCCAAAGCCCCTATCGAGCCACCATCACCCGTTTGCAAGGTGAAGATGTGACCGGGGCGCTGCTTCTCAACAGCCATTCGGTTTATGACTGGTTCTACCCCTATTTGGGTCGGGAGCAATATGACCTGTTCATGCTCGACGACTTCGGCATTCCCAGCAACCCCGTCGAGGCACGTACCCAATCGCTATTGGAAACCATCGCCTCGCACACCGACGTTCTCTGGATATACGATGTCGATCCCGCCGTCACCACCCCGGCGGAAGAGGTGCTCACGGCCTGGCTCGGTGACCTACCTCCCGCGCACATTCAAGACATCGACGGCGGACGCCTGCGGTTATTCATTCTAAAGAATCAACAGCAAAACACCACTTCTCCATAGATTACATCACTCCCACCAAAACACATAGTTGACATCAGAATAAATATATGGTACTTTTGATGTATACATAGCAAAAGGCATTAATTATGCATCGCTTACAAATTTCTCTAACAGATGAACACTATGAATTCCTGAAATCAGAGGCGTTTATGGCCAATAGCAGCATGGCGGCTGTTTTACGAGACTTACTTGATGACATTATCGAGGCGCGCCGCCGTGATCTTCTACAAAATGACCCCATTTGGACGGTTATTGGGGTAGGCCAGGATATCGAGGGACCAACCGATATCAGCAGCAGCGTTGATAAGTATCTGTATGGCGAGCGAGAGTCGGCGCCTGACTCGCTTTTCAAACAAATAGCGGAGCCCCCTGATGAGTACACTGCTGATTGATACCAGCGCCCTTTTTGCCCTCAACTACATCCGCGATAACCACCATGCCGATGCCGTGGCCTATTTCAGATCGCTAGCTGGCCGGATGAAGCCCATCGTCACCGAATGGGTTTTTATCGAAACCATGAGTCTAATGAAAGCCCGTCTCAATCCCCAGCAAGCCATTACTTTTGGCCGGCAATTGAAGGCAAGCAACGCTTTTTATGCTTTGATTTTAACCGATGAGGATAAACAAACAACGTGGGATATCTTTGAACGATACGATGACAA
>JAGRCC010001163.1 GCA_020433785.1 Anaerolineae bacterium | reverse complement strand
AAGATTTACTTCATTATGATAAATAAAATCGTGATAATTCTGTAAATTCTGTCTAATTTTTCCTAACCACGGTTTAGTGCAGAGCTACCAATCATAGAACCGTCGTCATCTTCGTAGCGAATGGCTTGTTTTCAAGTAGATAGGTAAGCCGCTGCATAACCTCAATGCAAGCCCGGCCATTGTGGTAGGGCGCTTTCCAAGGGCCGCTCTTTTCGGTGCGATAGGGCTGGCCCTGACGGGTGACGCCCCACAGCCACTCACCTTGCTGCGGGTCGATGATGAACTGCCGCGCGAATTTCCAGCAATTGAGCGATGCCTCCAGATAGCGCGACTCGCCGGTTAGTTGGTAGGCGTTCAGAAAGCCGACCATCGCTTCGGCCTGCGGCCACCAATCTTTGTTATCATCAATCAGGCCGGAGGGATCGCCTTCATTCAGGATGCCGCCGTCCGGGTCGATCCCTTCTTGCAAGGTGGCCTCGGCCATGACGAGCGCGACCGCCTGCACCTGGGTCAGCAAATCGGCGGCGTCCAAAACCTCGGCGGCCTCACAGAGCAGCCAACTGCCTTCGATGTCGTGGCCGTAGGAGATATGGGCGTTGAGTGGCTGCCAGGCAGCATCGAAGTGCAGTTTGAAATGGCCAGTCTCCTGATCGACGATTTGACCGAGCGTTAGCCCAATTAGCTGCCGCAGAGTAGTTCGCAGCGACGGATCGTCCCAGGCGCGGAGCAGGTTAGTGTAGGCTTCCATCATGTGCAGATGGGTGTTCATCGTTTTGGCGGCGGCGATTTCATCGATGCTGACCGTATCCAACGACGTCCAGTCGCGCCGGAAAGCTTCGGAGTAGCCACCCCGATCGGCATCGCGACTTTGCGTCTCCAACAGCCGGTACAGTTCGATGGCGCGATCACGACTGTCAGGGTTACCGGTCGCCAAATCATATTCGGCCAATCCGTAGATGCCAAAAGCCTGACCGTAAACCCACTTCGATGTGTCTTGTGGCCGGCCTTGGGCGTCGAGCAGCCAAAACAGCCCGCCAAACTGATCATCCCAGAAATGGGTCAGCAAATAATCATAAGCGCGATTGGCCACTTGGCGATATTCGGGCCGACCAAGCCGCCGGTAAGCGTGGGCAAACGTCCAAAGTAGGCGGCTATTTTGAATCAGGGCTTTGGGGGCGTCCGGCGGTATCGTCAAATCAGCGGCGATGAAGCCATGAAACCCACCTTTTTTTTCATCGATGGCGTGATTGAGGTAGAAAGCGAGAATGTTATCGGTTAGCTCAGCGCGAACCTGATCGCGGTAGGTTTGCAAGATTTCTGTTGACATGATTATTTCCTTATCTCTAATCTCTTAATCTCCCCAAACCCACAAGTTCATTACGGACAGTTACTAAATTTTTGAATTGTGCTTAATGAAATCGATGACTTCATCAACATAGGCGAAGGCCAGACAGACAACGGTATCGGCCCCACCATAGTAGATGGCGATGCGGCCGGTATCGGCATCGGTTAGGGCGGCGCAAGGAAAAGCGACGTTAGGCACGTCGCCGGTGCGTTCGTAATCGGTCTGCGGCGCCAGCAGGTACGGCTCGCCGCGGGCGATGACTTTCCAGGGTTGGTCGAGATCGAGCAGCGCCGCGCCGAAGCTGTAGACAAAGCCGTTGCACGATTCCAGCACACCGTGGTAGAAGAGCAGCCAGCCGGCAGTGGTTTCGATGGGAATTGGCCCGGCCCCGATTTTGAGGGCTTGCCAGCCGGTGGAAGCACCCATTACAAAGCGGTGACGGCCCCAAAAGGTCAGGTCGGGGCTCTCGCTGTAGTAAATATCGCCGAAGGGCGTGTGACCGTTGTCGCTGGGGCGGTTCAGCAAGGCATAACGGCCGTTGATTTTGCGCGGAAATAGGACACCGTTGCGATTGAAAGGCAGGAAAGCGTTTTCAAGCTGATAGAAGGTTTCAAAGTCGTAAGTGTAGCCCACCCCAATGGTCGGGCTATGGTGGTACCCGTTGCACCAGGTTACGTAGTAGCGATCTTCCAGCCAGCACACGCGGGGATCGTAACCAAATTCAAAGGAATTGATCTCATCGATGGTGGGGTTATCGGACCGGAAATGGATGCGTTCCGGCGTGAGTTCCCAGGTAATACCGTCCCGGCTTTTCCCATTGTGAAGCTGCTGGACGCGCCGCTTGTCGTCGCAGCGGAACACCCCGGCGAAACCATCGCCAAAAGGAACCACCGCGCTGTTGAAAATACTGTTGCTGCTGGGGATGAGGTTGGGGGGGACGATGGGGTTTTGATCGTAGCGCCAGACCACATCGCTGCTGCCGGCGGGTCGCTCTTGCCAGGGTATATTCGGCAAGGCCGAGCCGATTAATGTTTTAGATGGGTTTAATTCTGCCCTGACGTGGGTCATCTTTGCCTCCATAATGTTACAATTAAAATTTAGCCTTACGTTCACTGCCGTTCAACTAAGAGCAATCCATCGGCTGGTTGGTCGAGCCGTAAGCGGGACGCGTCAAGAATATGGTTGTTATCATCAA
>JAGRCC010000163.1 GCA_020433785.1 Anaerolineae bacterium | reverse complement strand
GTCATCTCGCTGCACAACGCGCCGCTGCACGTGGGCCACCTGGTGCAAGAGCATCTGCTCAAAGCCAAAGAAGCGATCATCTTTACCTCGGCCACCATGCGCACCAACAACTCTTTTGAATATTTTCAGGAGCGGCTCGATCTGTGGGACGCCGAAGGGGCAGCAGTTGGTTCGCCGTTTGATTACGAAAACAACACCCTGGTTTACATCCCCATCGATGTGCCGGAGCCGAACACGCCCGGCCATCAAAAAGTTTTCGAAGAGGGACTAATCGAACTGGCCAAGCGCATTAAAGGGCGGACGCTGGTGCTTTTTACGGCTTACAGCCAGCTTCGCAACAGCGCCCGCAATATAAAAGGCCCGCTGGCCGAAGCCGGCATTGTCGTTTACCAGCAGGGCGACGGCTCCAGCCGCCGTCAAATTTTGGAGAATTTTGTCACCACCGATCAGGCCGTTTTGCTGGGAACGCGCTCTTTTTGGGAAGGGGTCGATATTCCCGGACCGGCGTTGAGTTGTGTGGTCATCGCCCGTATTCCGTTCGCGGTGCCCAGCGACCCGGTGGTCGCGGCCCGGTCGGAAACATTTGATGAACCCTTTTACCAATACTCGATCCCCCAGGCCATTTTGATGTTCCGGCAGGGATTTGGGCGGCTCATCCGCCAAAAAGATGATCGAGGCGTGGTGGTTATTTTCGACCGGCGCGTGGTCAGTAAGAGCTACGGCCAGGCATTTCTTGACTCGCTGCCCAGCGTCACCGAAGAACGCGACGCGCTGGCTAATTTGCCTTCGATGGCCGAAAGTTGGATTTATCACGGAGGTATTTAAATCGATGATGGACAAATTGAACAACCCCAATGGAGGAAACCCATGATTGAAGCGAATGCTCTACGCAAAGGAGCAACTTTTACCCAGGACAATGACCTATTCAAAGTGTTGGATTACAGCCACAACAAGACCGCCCGAGGCAGCGCAACCATTCGGGTCAAGGTTCAAAATTTACGCAGTGGCGCTATTTTCGAAAAGACCTTCAACGGCGGCGAACGCGTCGAGGATATTCGCCTTGACCACAACCAGGCCCAATATCTCTACAATGATGGTAATCTCTATTATTTTATGGATACCGAAACTTACGAGCAGCCGGCCTTCCCGAAAGACGTCGTCGAGCATATTATCCCCTACCTGACTGAAAATATGGAGGTCAAAATCTCCACTTATCAAAGCGAACCCATCGACATCGAGATTCCACTAACCGTTGAACTGAAAGTGGTCGAAGCCGAACCGGGTTTCGCCGGCGACACGGCTCAGGGGGCCACCAAACCGGTCACGGTGTCCACCGGCCTGGTGGTTCAAACCCCGCTCTTCGTCAACATCGGCGACACGATCCGCATCGACACCCGAACCGGTGAGTACATCACCCGCGTGTAACCCAAGTTGCCACCTTTAGGCCAAACGATCAATTTGAGCCGCAAAGACGCCAAGAACACCAAGATTTTTTATAAAACCTTAGCGAACCTGGCGTCTTCGCGGTGAAACCTACCCCACCTGCTGCTGGGTAACAACTTGAGTTAATCTAAGACGATTCTTATAAATGTGCGCTATCATGGTACAAATAGGACTTTCAAATAAGGTGACCGTCACTTTATAATTAAAATGAGCGTCCGATTGGCCCAAAGCGGTCGATTGATCGCCGCCAAGTGACGGTCACCTTTTGAACTCAAGAATTTAGTAAAGTGGTAATCTGATGAAAACGCCAGCAGGTCATGAATGTAAATATTATTACGGCGACTTCCATCGCGGACGGAACGAACAGGCTTGCCGTCTCATCGAACGCAATCCTGACTCACCTCCCTGGCAGCCCAGTTTGTGCCAAACGTGTCCCGTGCCGGAAATTTTGCATGCGAACGGCTCGGATACGCTCAAGCTCGACGGCAAGGTGGTTAAAAAGTTTTTCGGCTTCAAACAGCAAGTCGAAGTTGAAGGCTGGTGCAGTGAGTGCTTCAACCCTGTACCTAACCCTAAGTTAGGCTGCCAAGTTTGCGCCCGAAAATCGGGTCCTTCCATTTTGGACTTAAAAGGAAGCCCGGAATAAATTATCCATCGTAAAAACCTGAGCGGCCACAGATGGCCCGGATTGAGGCCGATTATGGCTATTACCGGTGAATGTCTGTGGGCCGCCATCTTCTAATGCCATCGCTCATATTACAACTGCTCTCCTCTACCCGTTTGACTCGCCCCGTTTCCCAATCCCGATTATAATCTGACCATCGAAACCAACCAGGGTAGTTTTTTGTGGTAACCGACACATTCCCCCCGGTCAACTATATACCGGTCCCGTCAGCCATTGAGGGTATCGAAGTTTATCGGCCCGCGCCGGCCCAATCGCAGGCTCACCGCCCCGTGGTGCAGTTCAACTGCCCCCAGTGCGGGGCCAATACGGCCTACAGCGCCGCCGACAGCGGGTTGACCTGTACCCACTGCGGCTTCTACGAGCCGCCCGAACTCGCTGTTGTCGGCACCCGGGCTGAACGCTTTGAATTTACGGTTGAAACGGTCCAGCGCTCGGCTCAGGGCTGGGGCGAAGCTCGTAAAGAGCTGCAATGTCAAAGCTGCGCCGCCTACAGCACCATCTCAGCCGACTCGCTAACCCATACCTGTATCTTTTGCGGCTCGAATCAGGTCATTCAGCACGCCGCCCCGCAAGATGTGCTGCGCCCCCGCTTTCTCGTTCCCTTCAAAATTGAGGCCGAGGCCTGCCACGATATTGCTCGCCAGTGGATGGGCCAGAGTTGGATGACGCCTCGCTCCCTGCGCCGGGCGGCGACTATCGGCCAGTTTACCGGCATCTATCTACCCTTTTGGACATTTGAGACCGTGACCAAAGCCCATTGGCAAGCCGAAGTGGGCCACACCAAAACCGAACGCTACTACGAAAACGGCGAGTGGCGCACCCGTACTAAAACCGTGTGGGAGTGGGAATCGGGCCAGGTTAACCTGCCGCTCAAAGATTTGGTCATCCCCGGCACCAATCGGGTCAGCGCGCTGCTGCTGCCTCAAGTCAAAAATTATCACCTGGATGCCTTAGCGCCCTACGAGCCGAAATATCTGGCTGGCTTACAGGCTCAAGCCTACGATGTGCCTCTGGAAACCGCCTGGGAGCAGGCCCGGCATCAAATGCGCGAACAGACCCGTCAGGCTTGTTACGATCAGGCCACCAGTTCAAAAATTAGAAATTTTCATATGAACCTGGATTTCGATCAGGAAGGGTGGCGGTACATTTTGCTGCCGATGTACCTGACCGTTTACCAGTTTGACAACAAACGGTTTCAGGTGATGATCAACGGCCAAACCGGGGCTATTGCCGGCCAGCGACCGGTCGATTGGATGGTGTTGTGGCTGGCTGTAGCGGCGTTGTTGGCCCCGGGCTTAACCGTGGGCGTGATTGGCTTCCTGCTGCTGCTGCTAAGAGGGACCGGCTTTCCCATCGCCGCTTTCGGGTTTATTCTGGTGGTCATCGGCTTGCTGATCACCTTTCACTTGGTCACCACAGCGATGAGGCTGGACGATGCCTGAACCGGACGTTATGCTCGCGACCTGGAACACCAACCTGACCCTCACGTTGTGCGAAGCGTGCGACAGTCACTATCTGCTGCCGCCGGCCCTGTTTCCCTTCAAATGTCCTACTTGTTTCCAGGCGACGCTGATCGAAATTGAGGCCGAACGCCAGCCCACCGATTTGCTGCCCTATTACGCGCCCGAACTGCTCATTCCCTTTACCGTCTCTCACCCAGAACTGGTCGCTGGCATCCAACAATTCGCGGGCCGCATTTGGTTTGCTCCCGGCGACCTAAAGCCCGAAAAGCTGATCAGCCGGCTACAGCGACTTTACCTGCCGATGTGGCTGGTCGACAGCGATGTTGAGGCGCTGTGGCAGGCCGAAGTGGGCTTTAACTATGAGGTGGTCAGCCATCGCGATGAGTTCGACCAGAACGACGGGGGCTGGCATTCGCAGCAAGTAACCGAACAGCGAATTCGCTGGGAGCCTCGGTTGGGGCGACTCAAACGCACCTACCACAACTTGCCGGCCCCAGCCCTAGAGCAGCACACCCAAATGATGCAGCGGCTGGGCGAATACAATCTGGCCGAAGCGGTGCCGTTTCAAGCTCAGGCCCTCGAACAGGCGGTCATCCACTTGCCCGATCGCCCGCCAACGGACGCCTGGCCCGACACCATCCCCGCTTTTCAGGCGGCCGCAGCCGAAGAGTGCCGTCAAGCCAGCCGGGCCGACCACCTGCGCGGCTATCGCTGGAGCAGCGACTACCGGGACCAACATTGGACCCTGTTGCTGCTGCCCGTTTGCGCTACCTACTACGTTGATGACGAGGGCCGGCCTCAACCGATTATGATTCACGGGCGAACAGGTCGCCTCAGCGGCCCCACGCGGGCCTCGATGAAACGCGCCAGAACCACCGCGTTGATTATCGTGGCGGTGGCGGCGGCCTTATTTATCCTGAGCTTGATCTTAGGTGGGATTTCGTTGATGGCGCCGCGCATGCTTATTTTGGCCGGCATTAGCTTGCTGGGGGCGCTCATTATTGGCATGCTGGCCATAACGCCTATAATAGTAGTCTGGCAGTACAATCGCAACCAATCGAATAGGGAGAGAGAAGAACAATGACCGATTCAATTCAAGCCACGCCGGGGTCACCTCTGCCACTAGGCAGCACCGTGACGGAGAACGGCATCAACTTTGCCATTTTCAGCCGCCACGCCACACGCGTCTGGTTATTACTGTTTGATCAACCCACCGCCAGCCGGGCCACTCATATTATTGAAATGACCCACCGTACCGGCGATATCTGGCACACGCATATATCTGGTTTAGGCCATGGCCATCTTTACCTTTACCAGATTGACGGCCCGTATGATCCGGAGCACGGTCATCGATTTAACAAACACAAACCCCTGCTCGATCCCTATGCCAAAGCTATAACCGGTAATTTCGAGTGGGATTTGAGCCAAACGTTTGGCTACGACGCCCACGCCCGCCACAGCGATCTGACGATGTCAACCACCACCAGCCTGGGCGGCATGCCCAAATGTATTGCTTATGGCGACGACGGCTTTGATTGGGAGGGCGACAAACCGATTAATCGCCCGCTGTCGGAGACGATCATCTACGAAACACACGTCCGCAGTTTAACCAGCCACCCCAGCGCCGACGTGGCTCACCCCGGCACCTATCGGGGGGTTATCGAAAAAATCCCCTATTTTAAGGATCTGGGCATCACCGCCATCGAACTGCTGCCGATTCATCTCTTTTATGAGAAAGAGTTTGAGCGGATCAATCCGTTCAACGACGAAGCGTTGATCAATTATTGGGGATATAACACGCTGGCATTTTTCGCCCCGCATAACGCCTATAGCCACCTACCTACTGATCGCGGTCAACAAGTCGTCGCCTTTAAAGAGATGGTCAAAGCGTTGCACCAGGCCGGTATCGAAGTTTTATTGGATGTGGTATATAACCACACCCTGGAGGGCAACCAACTGGGACGAACGCTCAGTTTCCGGGGTATCGACAATTCTATTTACTATATGCTGGAGAACCACAAACAGTACTACCGTAACTTTTCCGGGGTGGGCAATACCTTCAACTGCAATCACCCCATCGGCCAAGATTTTATTATCGACAGCCTACGCTACTGGGTACAAGAGATGCACGTCGATGGCTTTCGCTTCGATTTAGCCACCATTCTCGCGCGCG